>CAYXKP010000091.1:0-17034 GCA_964465695.1 uncultured Nitrospira sp. | reverse complement strand
CTCAGGACTCTGATCGGTTTGACCCAAAGAACCATCGGCGGCTCAAGATGATCGACATATGCGCTGAAGGAGCTAAACCATGATTGATGAACAATCAGCGCAATCTTTTCTTACTGCAAGCAAGTTGGCTTATAGCTATGGCACCATCACTGACCCAATCCCCGGCTATCAGTGGTTTAATGAAATCATAGATGTCGGGACAGGTTTTCACGCGCAAATTTTTAAGAGCAGCACGAATAACTACATTGTTGCATTTACTGGTACGGAGCCAAGCTTTCAAGATGCGTACGCGGATTTAAATCTAGGATGGAATCAATGGATCAGTAAAAGAACAGAACTTTTCCAGCTCCTTCGAGATCTAAAGAATAGCGGTGAGCTGGTCAGTGTAGATTTTACCGGTCACAGCCTCGGCGGAGCTTTGGCTCAATATGCTGCATATGAATATGCAGGTGAGGCAAAACCTGGTTCCGTTACCTTGACCACCTTTAATGCTTTTGGGGGAGTCCAGGGAATTCTGCAAAATTTAGGTGTGTATGACAGCACGCGCCTGGCTGGGATTGAGGTGAATCACTTTCGAGTTGCCGGCGATATGGTCAGCCGCCTCGGTGAGGGCCACGTCGGTGGTAATGTGCGTGTAATCGATTTTCCTACCTCCGATTTTGTAGCTGCCCACCGTTTAGAAACCTCATTTTTGGATCCGATATATGCTGGTTATCAGCTTACAGCCTTGCCGTTTGCCACGCCGAATTACTTGCATGTCTCCACCGGGCAGCAACTTGGCGCGGCACTTGGCAATCTCTTCAATAACGGCACCTACAATGAATTCGAAGCCGCACTTCGGACTACTGGGGCGTTATTACTTGTGCTGCAGCTCGCTCCAGCCAATGAAATTGATCAAGTGATGGATGCGATGTTCCCTCAGTATGCCCAGGTGAATTGGGGCACGGTGCGGTCCATTCTACCGGTTTCTGGGGGAGCTGTAGTCCTTGGCAGTGCCGGACTGATTCTTGCCGCCGGTATCTATGAAGGTGTACAGGGGGCGACTGAGCGGCTGGCTGAGGTTGGGGCATTCCTCAACCAGATTCTGGGAGAAAGCTTCGACTCGCTCAACACCTTGCCAACGGGGCAAGCCAGTCTTCGCATGTCTGTGTACCTTGCAGCCACGTCTGGGATCGGCTTGGGGGGCTCCGCGCTAGGTCAGGCGTTAAGCAGTTTCACTATCGATCACGGGCAACTCACGACACACTTGCTCAGTGGTGCTAATTGGCTCACCGACAGCCTGAACTACTTGCGGGTGCAAGCGAATGCAGCAGGACAGAATGCCGCAGATTTTAGCGCGCGAATAGCAGCCGGAATCTATCAAGAAGCACACGCTTTGGCTGGAGCCGCCACAGATCTCCTCATCGATACGACGATGGACCTAGAATCCTTTCTCCTCGACACGGCTCATGGCATCAGCAACGCAGTCTCGGAGTTTCTCCACGATGTGCCAGGGACGCTCTTCGATCTAGGCCGCACTTTGAGTTTCGCTGATCTTAATCTTTTTACCACGGCGTATGCTCAAGCCCTTGAGGATCCGCGACTCAACTCGGCCCTTCGTACCGCTCTCGAAGAGGCCAAAGCCATTGTCCAGCAGGCGGGCCAGACGGTGGTGATTCAGACAGGTGTGGGGCCGAATCCATTTCATACACCGGGGTATGTGCCGGGTGGGGTGTCGAACGCGACCGTGGAGGAACGGTTAGGAGAAGTGTTCCGGCTGTCGCTGCCGTTTGCGGCGGGGACCGGCGGGCAGCGGGTGTCTTTGCACCTTCAGGGACCGCAGGCCGACCAGCTCAGCATTGTTACGGATGAGGGTGTCCAACCTGTCGGATCCACCGGCGCTGTAGTGGTTATGGTGCCGGAAGGCGCCGATCAAGCGTTGTTCACCCTGATTGCGAGTGATGATATCTCGAATGATGCGACCGTGACACTGTCTGCCACGCTGGTGAATGAGACAGGCGAAGTGACCCATGCGACGCAGCTCGAAAGCACGATTAGTGTGAAGGCATTCGTGGGTAATACCGATGGCGGCTATGAGCCATGGGTTGAGGATTATTCTCATGTCACCGACCCCACGATTAGTCTTCCTCTAGGAGTCGGCGGTTTCTACCACCAGACGCTTCGAGGGGGAGCTGGGCCGGATGACGTGAATTATTGGGCTGGATATGGTGATGACACTCTCTATGGCAATGGGGGTGATGATTGGATTTCGGGCGGGTATGGCCATGATCTCCTCTACGGTGGAGATGGCAATGATCGTCTTCTGGCGGATCCTTACGATTATCATCCTGATCCCATAGCTAGGCCGTCACCTTTATTGCCACCTCCTACATCGGACGGAAAAGATTATGCGGATGGTGGAGCGGGGGATGATCGGATCGGCGGCGGTGGGAATGATGATCGGCTGATCGGTGGAGCCGGGGATGACGAGATTTGGGGTGACGCGCTTACCCGCGGCACGTACATCGCTCATCCTGATGGAAGCGAAACCTTTGTGTCGCTGACCGGAGTGCTTGTTCCCGGCAACGATGTCTTGGAGGGGGGTGAGGGTCATGATAATCTCAGCGGCGACGGGGGAGACGATTTTCTCGATGGCGGGCCGGGGAACGATCTGCTGATCGGGGACACGCAACGGGGAGTGGAGTTGCCGACGCCGATGGCGCCCGGGGACGATTTTCTCAGTGGCGGAGAAGGCAATGATGAGCTCCAAGGCAATGCCGGACACGATGTGTTACTTGGAGGGGCGGGAAATGATCGCTTGTATGGAGACGATCCTGGTGTAGATCCATCGCAGGAAGGTGATGATTGGCTTGAAGGAGGAAACGGTGACGACTTCCTGATGGGACTTGGTGGGGACGATTTCTTAGACGGCGGTGCCGGTGCCGATACGCTCTTCGCCGGTATCGGTAACGATACGTTGCTCGGCGGCGGAGGGGACGATGTCGGCTTCGGTGGAGAGGGAGACGATATCATCGTAGCTGGAGCGGGAGCTGATCAATTTGATGGAGAAGCCGGCAATGATGTGTTGTTCGGTGAGGAGGGAGACGATCTGTTGATCGGCGGTGACGGTCAGGATGAACTCGACGGAGGAGCCGGCCACGATGTTCTGATGGGTGGTGCAGACGATGATACGTTATTCGGCCGTGATGGAAACGATGAGTTGCAAGGAAACGTGGGACACGATGTGCTCGTCGGTGATGCGGGCGATGACCGAATCTTCGGACAAGAAGGCGATGATGAACTGTTCGGTGGTGAGGGCGATGATGGTTTACGGGGTGATGAGGGCGATGATCTGATCGACGGAGGCGCCGGTGACGACATCCTGATCGGTGACGCGGATGGACAGATCGGAGGAAGCGGAGGAAACGATACGCTTGCCGGGGGTAGAGGAAACGATACGCTGGTAGGAGGCGGTGGGCAAGATACATATCTCTATGAGCTTGGCGATGGGTTCGACATCATTGTCGAAGGTGTAGGTGAAGGAAATCGGCTTGTCTTCGGAGCAGGGATCAATTCGAATACCATCGTCGCGGCGGTGGGTCCCGACGACTCTCTCGTCCTTCGCACCGGGAATGGCGAAGATGCGGTTCAGATTCGGAACTTTGGAATCAGTAACCTGAACGGGCCTCATCCCACCGACACATTCGAATTTTCCGACGGGTCGATCCTTGCCTACAATGAGTTGGCCGCAGCCGGCTTGGCGATTTCCGGAGGATTGGGGAGCGATCTGCTCACCGGCACCGCAGAGGGAGAACGAATTTTCGGCGGGTCCGGGAGCGATTCACTCCACGCTGAGGCAGGCAGTGATGTGCTTTTTGGCGGTCCCGGCGACGATGTGCTACAGGGTGGCGCCGGCGACGATGTGCTGAATGGCGAGATCGGAAACGATTCGCTTGAAGGCGAGGCGGGCGAAGATGTGTTGGCCGGTGGGGCCGGTGACGATCAACTGTCCGGTGGCGAAGGGAACGACACCTATCGATACAATATTGGTGATGGTTTCGACACCTTGTTTGATTCCGGCTCAGGTACTGATACGGATAGGGTTGTGTTCGGCAGCGGAATTACCCCTAGTATGATCTCGCTCTCCTCTCAGTTTGGACAGATTGTCATCACAGTGGGATCGGGATCGGAGTCTGAAGGAATTCAATCCGGTTCTGTCGTTGATGTGTTTGGTTCGCAGACGATCGAGCAGTTTCAATTTGCCGACGGCAGCCGCCTCAGCTACGGCAATCTGGTGGCACGCGGTTTCGATATCGATGGAACGGAGTTCGACGACTTCTTGTCCGGTACGAATGTCATCGACCGAATTCGTGGTGGGCCGGGGAACGATCGTCTCGAAGGCGGAGAGGGGAACGATTCCTATTTCTTCAACATGGGCGACGGTATCGACACGATCATGGATACTGCGTCGGGTGGCGATGGCAATGAGGTCGTGTTCGGTGCCGGTATCACGTCAGCGGACCTCCGACTCGATTTTGCCTCTGATCAATCTGATTCCAGTCGGAGTGATTTGCTGATTCGGGTCGGCACGAATGGCGATGCGATTCAGCTTGATACGTTCGAGCGTGACAATGTGTCGGGCCCGCGCACGGTAGAGTCGTTCCGCTTCGCCGATGGTAGCACGCTGACATATGAGCAACTGCTTGCACGGGGATTCGATGTAATAGGGACTGACGGAGACGACCAGATCACCGGCACGAGCGTGGCGGATCGAATTATCTCCGGTGCCGGTGCCGATGTGCTGCGCAGCGGATTTGGTGATGACCAGCTGGATGGTGGTGCCGGGAACGATCAGTTGATCGGCGGGCAGGGGAACGACACCTATCTCTTCGGTCCCGGATCCGGTCAGGACACGATCATTGAAGTCCAGGGCAGCCAGGATGCGATCCGTTTCGCTACCAAGGTGTCTCCTTCCGATGTCTTGGTCACGCGCCATCAGAATGACCTAGTCTTCAGCCTCAACAGTGGTATCGATCAACTGACAGTATCTCATTACTTCCTTGCCCCTCTGTTCCAGATCGAGCTGGTGCAATTTGCCGATGGCACGGTGTGGGATCAGGCCTTCCTCGATAATCTCATCCAACCCGGCATCACGGGAACTGAGGGGCCGGATGTTTTGGTGGGGACACAGAACGATGATCGTTTGGTTGGTCTAGCGGGCGAAGATCAATTGGTCGGGTTGGCCGGCGATGACCTGCTCGATGGTGGCACGGGGGCCGATCAACTGGCAGGCGGCACCGGTGACGATATCTATTTCATCGATGATGTAGGGGACGTGGTCACGGAATTGGCGAATGAAGGAGTCGACACAGTTCAGAGTCATGTCACACGCACGCTTGAGACACATGTCGAGAATCTGGTCCTGGCCGGCACAGCCGATCTGGATGGAACCGGCAATGAGCTTGACAATGTTCTGACGGGGAACAGCGGCGCCAACGTCTTGCGCGGCGGTGTCGGCGACGACACCTACATCGTGGGTGAAGGGGACACGGTCGTGGAGTTCACTGGAGAAGGCACGGACACAGTACAGGCCGGCATCAGCGCAACGCTGGGAGCGGATGTCGAGAATCTCACGTTGACCGATAGCGCTTTTCTCACTGGAACCGGGAACAACCTGGACAACGTGCTGAAAGCAGAGGGGTCGATCAGTATCCTGGTCGGGGGTGATGGCAACGACACCTACGTCATTGGGCCGAACCACGATGACGATATCCTGATCGAAACCGCCACCGGCGGCGTTGATACGGTAATCGCCGGTCATGACTATCGCCTGCCTGCGAACATCGAAAACTTAACCCTGCTTGATCCTCGAGTGCCGGACTTTGCGAGCTTCTCTCTCATCCCGTACGGTTCATCCGAACAGTCCGTGACGGGATATGGGAACGAGTCGGCGAACACCCTGATTGGCGGCCGAGCGAACAATGTGCTGGACGGTGGGCTCGGTGCCGATACGCTGATCGGAGGTGCCGGTCACGACACCTATATTGTGGACCACGTCGGCGACATCGTGATCGAGCAGGCGAATGAGGGCATGGACACGGTGCTGTCAGCTATCAGCCATCAGTTGTCCGCCAATGTCGAAAGTCTTACGTTGACCGGCACGGCGTCGATCAACGGAACCGGCAACGCCCTGAATAATGAATTACGAGGCAACGAGGCGTCAAACGTGCTCGACGGAGGGGGCGGGAATGATGCCTTGCTTGGATTCGGTGGGGCCGACACCTATCTTTTCGGTCGAGGCTCGGGCCGGGATACGGTGTTCGATTCAGGGCTGGCCGGTGAAATCGATACGATTCAGTTCGATTCCACGGTGACAGTTGAAGATATCGAAGTCTACCGTAACGGAGTGAATCTCGAGCTGGCCATTCGCGGCACTGCTGACGAACTGACTCTGGTCTCGTTCTTTAATTCATCCGGATACGAACAGAAGCAGGTACGATTTGCCGATGGCACAGTGTGGAGCAGCGCCGAGTTGAGCGCGCGGGCGTTGGTTGGCACGACTATCGTGGGAACATCACAAAGTGAAATCATTCTAGGAAGCGACGGCCATGATGTGTTGATCGGATCGGCGGGAAACGATGTGGTCATGGGAGGGCGTGGCAAAGACGCGCTGTACGGTGATCTTACGTTCCAGCCGCTGTTTGGGCCCCAGGTCATCGGCGACGACACGCTGATGGGAGGCGATGGTGACGACAGCCTCTTCGATTTCCGGGGGAACAACCTATTTGATGGAGGGGCAGGGGGCGATACGCTGTTTCTTGGGACGGGAGTCGATCGGGTTCTTTTTGGCCGAGGATCCGGCGCAGATCATGTGATGCTCGACAATAATAGGAATGACATCGATATCATCGAGGTCGCTGCGGATATCACTCCTGCTGAGGTTGAGCTGACGTGGCGCTCTGATTCCATCGCTGACATTCTTATTTCTGACAGTGGGGATAGACTGACCGTGCAGCTTTCAACGGATTGGTTTGCGGTGGGACCGGAAACAACGCAGGCAATCGTGCGATTTGCCGATGGCACGCAATGGAGCCTCGCGTGGTCAGCTTCAAACGTAGATATCCCCGCGGCCACTTCATCCGATGATGTGCTCAGTGCCGCTTTCCCCTCTGTTCAAGCCGGACTACAGGGGAATGATACCTATCTCTTCGGAAGCTCCGGCATCCCAGGGAATGATGCAGCTATCGAGACGTCGGGTGAGGGCATCGACACCGTCCAAAGCCTATTCGATTACGAGCTGGATCCACATGTGGAGAATCTTATCCTTGCGGAGAGCCGCAGTTCGGTGTTGCGAAACCCGGAGCGTGGGACGGGGAATGAACTGAACAATCTCATTATCGGAAATACAGGTGACAATATCCTTGCCGGCAGTGCCGGAAACGATGTGTTGGTAGGGGGCTTCTTCAGGTCTGTCGAGGAATTTGTCGTGTCCGAAACGGGCAGCGATATTCTCATCGGAGGGGTAGGTGATGATGTCTTGATGGCCGATGGTGGAAATATCGTCTTCTCGGCGGATGGCGCTAATAGTGAATGGCTGTTCCTCGCTGGAGGATCAGAGTTCCGAAGCAACGTGCTCCGCTTAGCCGATGATATCTTGGTCGGAGGAATCGGCAACGACACCTACATCGTCCATAGCCAAGCACAAACAGTGGTGGAGTTAGAGAATGAAGGGACCGACACAGTCAAGAGCACGGTGTCGTATGTACTGGGAGAGCACCTCGAAAATTTAGAACTGATCTCACCCCCTCCCGTCTTCGATGGCGACGAGAATGTCATTCCTCAGCCGTCGCTCAATGGAATAGGTAACGAGCTGGACAATGTCCTGATCGGCTCAGAAGACGCGAATGTCCTGTCCGGCCTCATGGGGCACGATACGCTCGCAGGCGGGCTTGGCAACGACCAGCTCCGGGGCGGTGTCGGCCACGACACCTATCTCTTCAACCTCGGCGACGGCATCGACACGATCGAAGATGTCGCGGCGGCTGGTGAAGGAAACCGGATTCAATTTGGTGTGGGGATCAGCCGGAACGATCTCACTGTCACCCATGATGAAGTCGCACGGACGCTCACCATCCAAGTCGGCGCGAGCGGCATGGATCAGCTGGTGCTGAACAGTTTCGATCTGACCGGTGTGGAGGGCACGCCTGTCGTTGAAACCTTAACTTTCGCAGACGGCAGTACGGCAAGTCTCGCCGGTTTCTTCGTGCCGACCATTACGGAAGAGGATGACGCAATCACGACCGGAGCAGGAGACGATGTGATCGACTCGCTTGGCGGCGACGATATGGTGGATGCCGGTGCGGGCAACGACATTCTTACCGGTGGCACCGGCGATGATACGCTCATCGGGGGTCCTGGTGACGACACCTATATCTACAATTCCGGCGATGGTATCGACACGATCAACGACACAAGTTTACCTGGGGAAGGGAACACCCTTCAGTTTGGATCGGGTATCGATCCTGCGGATCTCAGCCTCCGCGTCGGCTCACTCTTGATCAGTGTCGGGACGAACGGCGATGCCATCCATCTCACGAATTTTGATCCCACCAACGTGTTCGGGTCTCGCACGATTGAAACCTTCCGATTTGCCGATGGCACCGTCCTATCCTATGCCCAGCTTGTTCAACGTGGATTTGATCTGACAGGGACCGACGGCAATGATACCATCGCCGGCACCAATGTGGTGGATAGGATCATGGCACTCGCAGGAGACGACACCATGGCTGGTGGGGCCGGCGAGGATCACCTTCATGGCGGCGCGGGCCATGATACATACCTCTTCAACATCGGTGACGGGGTGGACACCATCGACGACACGGTGCTGCCAGGCGCAGGGAATCGAATCCGGTTCGGGGCCGGTATCACTCAAAGCGACGTGACTTTTACACAGGACGCGTCGGCGCGAACCCTCACCATTCAAGTGGGAACCGGCGGGACAGATTTGTTGGTACTTGCCGATTTTGACCCCCGTGGTGCGAATGGCTCTCTTGTCGTGTCGACTCTTGAGTTTGCCGATGGAAACGTGGTCAATCTCGTCGATCTCTATCCGTCGAACCATGCACCGACGGTCGCCACGCCGCTGGTGGATCAGGCGGTGGCAGAGGGAACGCCGTTCGCCATTCAGATTCCAGCCACGACCTTTACCGATTTGGACCCTGACGATGTACTGACTCTCAGTGCGAGCCTGGCTGATGGCACCGCGCTGCCGTCCTGGCTGACATTCGATGCAGCGACTAGGGCATTGAGCGGCATGCCTGACGACGCGCAAGTGGGAAGTTTAGAACTCACTGTCACGGCCACGGACCGTGAGGCGGAGAGAGTCTCGGATGCCTTCACGCTGACTATTACCAATGTGAACGAAGCACCAACGGTCGTTGTCCCAGTGCCGGATCAGATCGCCGCTGAAGATTCTTTCTTTACCTTTACTGTTCCCGCTACGACGTTTACCGATGCCGATGTGATTCATGGGGATGCTCTCGTATATGAGGCATCTCTCGCCGATGGTAGTCCATTACCCGCGTGGTTGAGCTTCGATCCGACCACTCGCACGTTCAGCGGTATGCCCGGCCCCGGCGATGCAGGTGTGCGACAGCTCGCCGTCACAGCCCTAGACCAAGACACTCTCAGCGCGACCGATTTCTTCACCCTCTCCATCGCCGGTCCACTGCCTCGAATACTCGTCGGCACATCCGAAAATGATGTGGTGGCCGGTGGCCGGGGTGACGATACATTAAGCGGATTGGCAGGCAACGATACGTTGAATGGCGGTGCCGGCCACGATCTGCTCGATGGCGGAACCGGAAGCGATACCATGGTGGGGACCACAGGTAACGACACCTATGTCGTGGATGCCGCCGGTGATGTGGTGACAGAACTGGCTGATGAGGGCACTGATACGGTACACACCTCGACCTTCATCTACACCTTGGGCGCCAATGTTGAGAATCTGATATTGACGGGTGCGGGACCAAACTCGGGAATCGGCAATTCTCTCAACAACCAGTTGACCGGCAACGCCGGGGCCAACTTGTTGGACGGGAAGGCCGGGACCGATACGATGGCCGGTGCAGCGGGAAATGACGTATATATGGTGGATCACGTTGGCGATGTCGTGGTGGAGCAGGTTAATGAAGGGGTGGATTCCGTGCTGACGACGGTCAGCTATCAGCTGCCGACGAACGTGGAGCACGTAGTCTTGACGGGCTCCGCAGCGATCAACGGGACCGGTAACGATCTCGACAACACTCTCACTGGAAATAGTGCGGCCAACGTGCTGATTGGATTAGCCGGTAACGACATCTATATGATCGGCGCCGGCGATACGATTATCGAAACAGAGAACAGCGGCACGGACACGGTTATGAGCAGTCTTACGCACACGCTCGCTGCCAACGTGGAGAATCTGACCCTGGTCGGTTTCAACACGATCAACGCCACCGGCAACGAACTGGACAACGTGCTCAATGGCCTGCTGAACCTTGCGGGTAATACGTTGGCCGGAGGTGCCGGCAACGATACGTATGTTATTGGGTCGGGCGATACCGTGGTGGAAGCTGTGGGTGGAGGAACCGATACGGTGCAGACGAATGTAACCCATACGCTCGGTGTCAACGTGGAGAATCTCATGTTGATCGGCACCAGTGCCGTCAACGGGACGGGCAACGGGCTCAACAACATCCTCATCGGCAACAATGCGAACAATGTTCTCAACGGAGGGAGCGGCAACGATACGTTGATCGGTGGAGGGAGCAATGACGTTCTCATCGGAGGCGGCGGGAATGACACGTTCCAGTTCTCTCGCGGTGATGGACAAGATCTCGTCCGAGACAATAATGGTGCGAGTGACAAGCTGCTCTATGACTCGGGGATCGACCCGCTTGATCTCGTGATCAGTCGGCAAGCCGAGGATCTGCGATTAGCCCTCCATGGCTCGACCGATTACGTGACGGTTCAAAATTGGTACGCCGGCTCGTCAAATCGAACGGAAATGATCCAAGCCGGCAATGGCCAGACCCTACTCAATACACAGGTCGATCAACTGATCCAAGCGATGGCAGCTTTTACGCAGCAGACCGGCCTCACCTGGGACCAGGCGATCGATCAGACACCTCAAGAAGTACAGGCCGTCCTCGCGGCAAGCTGGCAATAATGATGAGTGAGATAGGATCGAGCTTGGCGGCTACGTGGATGGTTCGTAGGATGTCGGAGGGCTTTGGCAGCATCCCCTGCTAATCGCTTGGCGGCTCGAAGTGTCCTGAGGGGCGTTGTTGCCACGGCACGGTGGCTTGGTGAGATTGTTTGACTAAACTGCGCAGGCTCATTTCGGCGGCCCGCAAGAGTTTTGGATCACCGGCTTGCATGAGCGCCGTCAAGAGGACATAGAGTGACCGATCGGCATGGGACCCGGCCAAGATTCGGTCGGTCACCGGATCGATCTGCGAGCTGTCCGGTTCCTCACCTTCCGCTGAGTCTGTGAACAGGCACTTGAAGGACTGAGGATTATGGAACAACCACGAGGGGGGAATTCGAAGGGCGGATGCAAGCGCTTCGATCGTACTGGTCGAAGGGTCGGCTTGACCTGCCTCGATCTCGTCAAGAAGCGTACTGGAAATTCCTGCCGCGGCTGATAACGATTCAATCGATTGATTTTTCGAGAATCTCCAGCCCTGGATGAACGACCCTATCGACATGCGGGTATGATACACATTGAACTGATAGGCTTCAATGAATCTTGCGACGATAGTGATATTGTTTAAATAAATCAATACATTACGAGCTATTTAAAGATCAGGCATGAAATCGGTATAATGTTGGCTCAAGTTCCAACGCGTTGAAGGAGGTGTGGACCTATGTTGGGGACCGATATTCGGGGCATTATGGCTGAAGAAGAAGAGGTCCAGCGTCGTCAGGAGGCCCTTAAATCTCTCATGACGATGAGGGCCAGGCAGCTTCGTGAATCCTTGGAGGATCGAATCAAGCGTGCCAGGAACAGCGGGGACTGGATCCAGCTCTCCAAGGCGGAATGCGCAAGCCTGCATAAGCAGGAAAAGGCCCACTTGCAGTCCCAGCTTGAACAGCTGCAGTTTGAGCAGACGCGGACTCGGGGAAAGTTGACTGCATTGAAGCGCGCCAAAGCAAGGGCGCAGCGTATCCGTGCCGCGGAAGCTGCCTCGGAACGAAGGCGTCGGTGATCGGCTGTGACGGTTGTAGGACCGTACGTTCTCCAAGTGAGCTGGGGAGTAGAGGAGTATAGTGGGTGCAGTGGGTCTACCGGCTCTCACTCGTGCACAGGCCTCGCTGATCCGGCAACTGCTTCGTGATAAAAAAACGAGATCGAGGGAAGGTGCCTTTGTCCTTGAAGGGGCAAAGGCCTGCCTCGATGTGATTCATCGACACCCACAGTCCATCCTCAGCCTCACCGTATCGCCGGGTTATCTCCGTGTCGAGACCGAAGCCGGCCGAAAGGCGCGCGTGAAACTGCCTGCGAGCCAGTGTGTTTGCCCGGACGCCGGCTTCGAAAAACTGACCGATGTGGAGACGCCGCAAGGAATACTGGCCGTCGTCCGGCAACCCGAGTGGGACGAGGCGCGGGTGTTCGGTCGAGCGAACGCGTTGGGCATTTATGGGGATCGGTTGCAAGATCCGGCAAATGTCGGGGCGATCATCCGGACCGCCGCGGCCCTGGACCTGTCCGGCGTGTGGTTCAGCGAGGATTCCGCCGATCATTTCAGCCCCAAAGTGGTCCGCGCCACGGCGGGGGCGATTCTGAGCCTTCCGGTCTTCCATACTCGTGACGTTCGGTCGGTCGTTTCGTATGGATATGAAATCTATTCGGCGGTGCTGGCTTCGAGTGATAGAGTCCCTATCAGGAGTATTCGGGCGATACCAAGCCGCCTCATGATTGCCGTCGGAAACGAGGGAGCGGGGTTGGCCCCCGACATCGTGAGAGCGTCCAACGTCAAATTTTCTATTCCATTGGCCGAGGGGGTGGAGTCGTTGAATGTCGCCGCTACCGCGGCGATTTCCGCATTCTACTTCAGCGGATTGCGCCTTGACTCCGCCGTTGAGTCGATAAGATCGCCCCGTTCGGCGTAAAGATTTGAAATAGAGAAGACAATCGGCCTACTATGGTCTGCAGCTCATGATGTGCAAGCAGGAGACGAGAATGAGAGTTGGAATCGCGCTGGTCTGCATACTCGGGCTCGGACCCGGCGTTGCTACGGTCTCTGCGCAGCCCGAAGGTCGGCTGTACAGTCTCGACATGATCGTGGATTTAGCTTTGGCCAAGAACCCCGTCGTCTCGCTGGCAGAAGGAACTATTGAACAACAGAGGGGACAGCAGACTGCGGCCGGGGCCTATCCAAACCCGACCGTTGCCGGTGCCGGTGGCCATGGGAACCTCCAAGACACCGGGCGGGCCGGTATCGGACCGTTTCTCGACCGCCAGTCGCTCACCGAATATAACTTTGTCGTGGGACAGCCGCTGGAATGGCCTGCCATGCGGGCCGCACGGCAACGGGTAGCGGATCTCGGACTGGCGACAGCCAACGTGGGGATGTTGGAGACACGACTGAATTTGGCGTCGCAGGTCAAAGTCGCCTTCTATGATTTGCTGCTGGCCCAGCAGGACGCGGACCTGGCGCGCCAGAATCTCGACACCGTGGAAGGGGTGGCTCGCATCGTCAAGGCCAGGGTCAAGTCGGGCGAAGCGCCTCAATTCGAATCCATCAAGGCGGAGGTGGAAGTCCTGAAGGCTCGGCAGCTGCTCGCGCGCGCGGATAATCTCGTTCGCATCAACCGCGTGGCCGTCGACACCTTGACCGGCGGTGCACTGGGGCCGTCATATTTGGTCTACGGCGAGTTCAGGGTGCTGCCTCGCGACCTGCAGATCGAAGAGCTCATGGCTCGCATGATGGAGCAGCATCCGACCATTCAGCGGCTGTTGAAGTCGGTCGAACAGTCGGAATGGAAAATTGAATTCGAGCGGCAGGCGCGGGTGCCCACCATTACCGCCAATCTCAGTTATTGGCGCGAGATCGGACGGGAATCGGGTCAAGGAGGACTCTCTGTCCCTGTGCCGCTGTGGTACCGGCGCCAGGGGGAAATCGCCTCGTCATTGGGAGCCAAGCGTCGTGAGGAAGCCGAGCTGGTCAGGACACGCAATGAACTCGGGCGAGCCGTCTACCAACATTATCAGGACGTCCGTACCACCGCGGAGTTGATAGAAGTCTTCGACAAAGGGTTGCTGAAACAGGCCCAGGAAGCGCTGAGGCTGGCACAGTTTAGTTTTCAGCAGGGCGCCTCCAGCTTGCTCGAAGTCCTTGATGCGCAGCGTGTGCAACGACAGATCTTGCTGGACTATGCGCTGGCGCGTCGCGATCTCTCCGTCTCGCTGGCGCGGCTGGAGCAAGCCGTAGGGGGTGCATTGTGACGGCTTTGTCCGATTCAATACAAGGTCCATCGACGTGTCTCAACCGGGGCCTTTCCGGTCTTTTCCTCGGCGTGATGGCGCTGGCATCCGGTTGCGATGGAACGCCGAACGATGTGGGAGCCAGTAAGACACCGGTCGCCGTGTCGGCTCCGGGGCTCATCACGCTGTCGGTGGAAGAATCGTCACGGATCGGCCTGGTCGTCCAGCCGGTGGCGCGCAGCGATTTTCGAACGCACCGGGATTTCCCCGCGATCGTTCAGCCCAATCAACGCAACATGGCGGAGATTACGACGTTGGTGCGGGGCCGGGTCATCGAGGTGTATGCGGACCTCGGTCAAGAAGTCAAGGCGAACACCCCGTTGGCCATTCTGTACAGCAGCGAACTCGGTCTTGCGCAATCCGCCTATCTCAAAGCGCGGGCCAAACTCCACGTCGCGGAGCAAGCCTATAACCGGGCGCAATTCCTTCTGCAGGAAAAAGTCATCGGAGAAGCTGAATTGCAACGTCGGCACGCGGAACTGTTGAGCACTCAAGCCGAGGCCAACGAGTCGCGCGATCGATTGAAGCTGCTGGGCATGAGCGGCGAAGAGCTCCGCCGTCTCGACACCAGTCGGGAAATCCGATCCGTCGTGCCGATCGTGGCACCCTTCGCCGGCCGTATTATCGGGCGCAACCTGACCCGTGGGGAAGTCGTGGAGACCACCGAGAAATTGTTCGTGATCGCGGATCTCTCGGAAGTGTGGGTCCAAGCCAACATCCCGGAGAAGGACATTCCGTTCGTCCATTCCATCCATGCCTCCGGCGGCAACCAGGTCGAGGTCCGCATCAATGCCTATCCCAAGGAAGTGTTCAAGGGGACCATCACCTATGTGGGAGATATTCTGGACCCCGTGACGCGAACCATGCAGCTGAGGCTCGAATTGCCGAATCCCGACGGGCGGCTCAAGCCCGAAATGTTTGCCACCATCCGACTCTATTCCGAAGCGCAGCCGGATCGGTTGGCGGTGCCGGAAGCGGCGCTGCAACGCGATCAAGGGCGCACCTTTGTCTTCGTACGGCGCACCGCCAACGAGTACGAGTTGCGGGAGGTGCACGTGGGCGAATCCAATGGGACGGTCGCCGCCATCCTCGGCGGCCTGAACGAAGGGGAGCCGGTGGTGACACACGGCGCCTTTGTCTTGAAATCCGAGTTGCTGAAGAAACCCGTCTGATGGTCTCCCGCCTTCTCGACATTTCCTTGCGCCAGCGGATGCTTGTCATCATCTCCGCGCTTCTGATCGGAGCCGGAGGCATCTATGCCTTTCGGACCATTCCGATCGACGCGTTCCCCGATGTCACGAGCGTGCTGGTCCAGGTCGTGACGAAGGCTCCTGGCCTTTCGCCGGCCGAAGTCGAGCGTCTGGTGACCTACCCGATCGAGCTGCAGCTGACGGGTGTTCCATCACTCACCGAAATGCGATCCCTCACGAAAGTGGGTCTTTCGCTGATCACGATCGTGTTCGATGACTCCATGGACATCAACTTGGCCCGCCAACTGGTGCTCGAACGGTTGCTCGAAGTCGAGGAACATCTTCCGCCCGGAGCCGAGCCGATGCTGGTGCCGAACAGCACGGGACTGGGAGAGGTCTTTCAATATTACCTGGAGAGCCCTCCGAGTTCCGCTGCCCCTGCCGATACCGACGCAGAACATCAAAGTTTGATCCGGCAGCGCACGATTCAAGACTGGGTGATCCGGCCCCTGCTGAAAAGCACGCCGGAGGTCATCGACGTCAATTCAATGGGAGGGTACGTCAAGCAGTATCAGGTGTTGGTCGAACCGGGCATGTTGCGAAAATATAACCTGACACTTCGTGATGTTTTCGACGCGGTCGCGAGAAACAACGCTAATGCCGGCGGCAATATCCTGGAAAAACATTCAGAAAAATACATTGTGCGGGGAATCGGATTGATCCGCTCTCTACAAGACATCGAACGAGTCGTGGTCAAGGAAACCGGTGGAACTCCTGTTTATGTCTCGGACGTCGCTCATGTGCGTGTCGACCATGCGGTGAGGCACGGCGCAACGGTGCTGAACGGCGATCGAGAAGTGGTCAGCGGGATCGTGCTCATGTTGCGGGGCGGCAACGCGCGGGATGTCGTCGAAGGCCTCAAGGCTCGTATTCACGATATTCACGAGAAAAATCTGTTGCCCGACGGAATGCGCATCGTGCCGTTTTACGACCGTATTGAGCTGATCACCGAAGCGTTGAATACGGTCTATAAATCGTTGGCGGAAGGCGTCGTGCTGGTGGTGGTCGTATTGTTTCTCTTTCTCGGGAACATCCGCAGCGCGCTGATCGTCGTCGGCACGCTGGTGTTGGCGCCGTTGGCCACCTTTATCGTGATGGGACAAACCGGGCTGACGGCGAACCTCATGTCGCTGGGAGGCCTGGCAATCGCGATCGGGATGATCGTCGATGGGTCGGTCGTCGTGGTCGAGAATGTTTATCGTCATCTGTCGCACCATTCCGCCGCCACCATACCCAGGTTGCAACTCGTCACGAATGCGGTGAAGGAAGTCG
>CAYXKP010000090.1:0-17050 GCA_964465695.1 uncultured Nitrospira sp. | reverse complement strand
CTCGATGATTTCGTCGTCCGGAATGCGCGTGGATTGGGATGGCCGCCCCATACTTGGTTGCTGCGACTCTTGTATTCCTTGCCCCACAGGCAATTGGCCCGAGGCACTGGCGGTGCCTTCGAGAATGATATCGGCCTGCAGAGTATTCTGAGTCGACGTCACTTGAGCCGGCTCTTGACGGGCTACCAGTACATCCAGCTGCAGCCATCCGCTCTTATGCTGTCCACTGATCGCGCTTTTCACGTTTCCCAGCTGCTGCGATAGATCGATGGCGGCCGCTTCCTGGAGACGACCCTTCAATTCTTGATCCACCATCTGCCAATAGCCGGGTTTGACCTTGTCCAGCTCTGTTTTCGTTTCTGCAGCCATTTGGAGGTCCGAGAGGGCGATGAGGTTGCCGTCCCGTTCGAGGCGGGGCGCACCCCAATAGTACAAGGTGCCGTTCACACTGCCGGTGGTGTTGACCGCCAGGAGCGTCTGACCATTCGCGTTGGAGGCTGTAACTTGCTCGATGAGAAAAGTGTCCCTCAATATGGTGGGAAGTTTGATTTCTTGATGGAACAACCGCTGCTGCAATTGCTGGGTGAGTACGTTGTAGGGCACCGGGACGGTGAGCAGGATTTTGTAGGGCTGGCCTTCCTGTGCGGCAACGACGGAGCGATCCATATGAACCTTCATCGGAGAAGTATCTTCGGATGCTCGGCATGGAGCTTGGTAGAGCACGACGGGAGTCTGTTTGGCCACGCCCGTGATCGTGGTGCGTTGAGCGGCACCTTTCATGGAACCCACGATGAATTCTCGGGCATGGCCATACAGGCAAAATTGTGTATTGGCTTGGCTCACGAGAACCGGTTGTTGCAGTCGTTCCCAGACAAGGCTTAAAGGAATGATGTAGGCGGCTTGGTCGACCGACTGGCCGATCCGCCGCGTGAGCGTATCTCGGTCGAGTATTTCGGCAAGCTGGTCCTTCACCGGGATATTGAACATATTGCAGCTGCTGTCGCTTTCAGGCTTTAGGTCGATCGTGGTTCGAGGGTCGACAAGTGTGACGAGTAATCCCTGGTCCAGTTCACGGAACAAAAGTCGCCCGGTTCCTTCGATCACCGGATAGAGGGGATTGAGCCGACAGGCGCGTGCAGCGGCGGACTCGATGTCTCCTCTATAAGTGGCATGGTATGTCACGATCCCGTCCTGAATCTGCACCTGTGGTTCACCTTCCCGCACGAAACGCCACATGTAATCATGTCCGAGCGGATGATTTTCTTCCGTGAGACGTTCCGGAAAGGCAGCTTGAATAATGCGCGATATCGGCGACAGGTCCGCTGTCACCGTCACGGGTAGTGATGAGTCGGGAGCCTGAGCCTGTTTGACGCCTGCAGCGACCGGCGGAATCGCCGGAGATGGACTCCCCAATTGGGGAGGCGGCTGAGGTTTTGTTGCGGCAGGCGGAATGGTATGACTGCAGCCTACAAAAGCAAGAATCGAGGCATAGATCAGTGTGGCGACATATCTCATACGGCACCTCCCGATAGTATGATCTGGAGAAAAATGCAAACCATGTACCGATGTCATCCTCACCAGATCATTCGCACCTAACGCATACTTCATCCTTGGAGAGGACATCGGCGCAGCTCAAGCCATTCCCTGCGGGACAATTTGTCCTATGCAGGGATGGAGGAGACGATGAAGCCAGCGGCAAGGCCACCGGATGCCGATCTCTTCCAGGCGCCTTTTGCAGAGAGCCTATGTTTTGGAATGTGCCAGGTGGTAAAACATTTGCTGAGGGGCCTTCATGGATTGGCTGAAGAAGAGCTGGAAATGGTTCTCGGATCAGAGTGTCTTTAATAAGATCGTCATCGTCGGTCTGTTCGCGGCCTTTGTCCCGTTTGTCCTGCCCACGGTCGTGGCCTGGTTCAGACCGACGATGCTCCACGTCGGCGTCGCCTTCTACGCGTATGAACGGGGAATGCAGCCGCAGGGGATGAATGCACTCTATTTTTTCGAAAAACGCAACCTGGTATCCGACTGCAGCATCCGCCGTGAGGAGCAATCCGTCCCGAGCGGTCGCGCGGAGGCGCCCGATCCGCAAGCCTGGGTGTTGATCAAACTGCTGCTGGAAAATGTGACCGAACGCGATATCACGAACCTCCGAGTCGGTGTGAGATCGCCCGCCATCAATCAAAGAACGCAGTTATTGACCGCTCCAACGTTGGTCGCCTCGGGCACCCGGGAGGCCCCGCCCGATGTAAGGCCCCTATATGTCATCTCGATCGCCGCAATTCCAGGCGCGCGGTCGGTCGTTGTCAGCCTGAAGACGCCTATCGATGATGATTTGCATGACTTCATCTATGTCAAGCGCCGCCCTGTGACGATACAGGTGCCGTATGTCTCGGCGGATCAATTCAGGCAGTATCCCCCGATCGTCTCGCGCACGAACGCGGTAAAGATGTTGAATCGGGAAGGGGTGTTGCGGACCGGCGACGATGCCTTCGCTGAGGAAAAACTCCAGGTGGCGATGTTGCCGTTCACTGAGTCGAAGCATCAACAACCGCCGTATCGGACCCTTCCTCGATCCAAGACCTGCTCAGAGGCGGAAGCGGGCGTGTGGTGACAGTCGAAAGGGAAGAGAAGTCCTCTTCTCGATCACGCGCTGTGAGGCGGTGGAACCCTTGTGGTCAGAGCAGCCCTCGCCGCCGACTGACCGGCCAGCCAGCCCGTCGTCCACGCCCACTGAAAATTGAACCCGCCGATGCGGCCGTCACAATCGAGCAACTCTCCGATCAGATAGAGTCCCGAAACCCGCTTCGATTCCATGGTGCGATAGTCGATCTCCTCTAACGGCACCCCACCGGCTGTGACTTCCGTAAAGTTCCATCCGCGGTCCCGCTCGACGGGAAATCGGAATCTCGCCAGAGCATTCAGTACCCGCTCCCTGTCATGACGCGCGACCTGTGCTACCGGTTCCTGCGGGCTGCATGCACAATGACGGCACAGGGATTCGGCGAATCGCTCCGGGACCAGTATCGACAAGATCCGTGTCACTGAACGCCGTGGATGTTCCGTCGCTCGGGCGACAAACCATTCCTTCAATTCTACCGAGGTCATGCCTGGAACAAAGTTGCCGTACAGATCAACTTGCTCGCCGCGATCCGTGGCCAACGTCCAGAACCGGCTGGCGTCCATGACGGCGGGCCCGCTGATCCCGAAATGCGTCCAGAGCAGGCTTCCGGTCCGTTGATCGACTTCTCGACCATCCACCAGGGTGGTCAGCTCGACGTTCTGCGATAGGCCGGAAAGGGCGGCGTGAAACATGGAACGATCCAGTACCAAGGGGACGAGGGCCGGCACAGTTCGTGTCACGCGATGACCGAGCTCACGGGCCAGGCGATATCCGAATCCGTCGCTGCCGGTCCTCGGCAATGACCGGCCGCCGGTGGCGAGCATGACTCGGGATGCCCGCGTCATGCCGTGACTGTGCCGCACCAGAAACCCTTCGCTTGACCCCGAGATGTCGGTCACCCGATGGCCCGGACGGATGATGACGCCGGCTTGGCGGGCACGAGCAAGCAATGCGGCGAGGACCGTCCGCGCGTCGTCGGTGGTGGGAAATAACTTGCCGGTCGGCTCGATCTTGAGGCCGACCCCTAACGAAATAAACCACGCGACCGTGTGTTCGACTGAAAATCCCGCGAGGATATTTTTGATGATGTTCCGGTTCCCGAAGAAGTCTTTGGGGGTCACAACCTCGTGCGTGACGTTGCAACGCCCGCCACCTGAGACAAGTATTTTAGCCCCTATTCGTTTGGCTCCATCCAGCAGGAGTACAGGGCCTGAATGGCCCTTGTCGGCGAGCGTCGCAGCCGCTACGATCGCGCCGGTCAGTCCGGCCGCGCCGGCTCCCACCACTGTCACGGTCGCCACGTCGTCAGTCATTACAAACGAATCCTGCCCTATGAATCTCGTAACTCGTTTAACTCCTAGGTTTCTACTATATATTCTTGTCGTATCTTCGGGGTGCAGCTCTTCCAGCCAGTCGTCCGAGTCCATCGCAGTGTCCGATTCTGCGCCAGTGGAATTCAATGCGCGCCCGGTGTATCACTTCACTCCGCCCGCCAACTGGATGAACGATCCTAACGGGCTCATCCATGTGGACGGAGAATATCATCTTTTCTATCAACATAATCCGAACCAGCTCACGTGGGGCTCCATCCATTGGGGCCATGCCGTCAGTGCCGATCTTGTACGTTGGACGGATCTGCCGACAGCGCTGGCGCCTGATCCGGTGCTGGGGATGCCGTTCTCCGGTAGTGCGGTCGTGGATAGCGAACGAGTCAGCGGTCTCTGTGGCGACACGACCATCCACTGTATCCTTACGGTGTTTACACACCATGGCCAGGCTCAAGTCCAGAGTATCGCGGTCAGCAGCGACAAGGCCCGTACCTTTACGCCATACTCTTCCAATCCGGTCCTTCCCAATCCCGGTCTGATCGATTTCCGCGACCCGAAGGTGTTTTTCCATAAATCGACCAGACAGTGGATCATGGTGCTCGCGGCAGGCGACCGCGTCATGTTCTACGGTTCGGTGAATCTGACGGCCTGGTCGCATCTATCCACGATCGGCCCCAACCGGCTGCTGGGCGGCGATCTGTTGGAATGTCCTGACCTGTTCGAATTGCCGGTCTCCAATGAGCCGGGCGTTTCCCGTTGGGTGTTAAAGATCGATCATAACCCGGGTGGGCTGTACGGGGGTTCCGGCTCCCGATATCTGATCGGCGACTTTGACGGTCGAAATTTTATCCCGCTCGCCCCCTCGGCACAGTGGGTCGATTTCGGCGCCGATTTTTATGCAGCGCAGTCCTTTTCCAATCTGCCGGCGACGGACGGCCGCCACATCTGGCTCGCCTGGATGAATAATTGGGCGTACGCCCGGTTACTGCCGACCGGTTCCTGGAGAGGCGCGATGACGGTGCCGCGCGAGGTGGGACTGATTCGCACTGAGGAAGGCGGGTATCTCCTGACGCAGCGCCCTGTCGCCGAAATTCGGAATTTGCGGGATGATACCTCCAACGTTGAGCTGAGTGATCGCACGGTCAACAGTCCCGGTATCCCGCTCGATACACTAGTCGGCGACGCCTTGGAAATAGAGTTCACATTCGAGCCGAGCACGGCGCGCGAAGTAGGCCTCGTCATCAAGCGGGGCCCGAAAGAACATACCAGAATTGGATACGATGTCGCTCGGAGCACGGTCTTCGTCGATCGCTCAGGCTCTGGGTTTTCTCTGCTGAGCCAAAGCCTTCACGGTCGGCACGATGCCCCGCTTCGACCGGATCCCAGAGGCTTGATCAGTCTGACCGTGATGCTCGATCGCACTTCAGTAGAAGTGTTTTCCGGCGATGGAAGCGCCGTCATCACGGATGTAGTCCTTGCTTCTCCTGCCAGCCTCGAATCACAGTTTTATGTGGACGGAGGATCGGCTCACCTGCACTCTCTTCAAGCGTGGAGGCTACACAACAGCCTTCGGTGAGAGGAATGAGCTACGCTTCAAAGGCCATCCTCATCAGCCTCTGTTTTCAGTGACTTACCACCAACTCCCGGGCTTCAGCACCGGCGAATCGGCAGCTGGTTGTTTTCCTAGTGTGCGGTCGATCAGCAACTTGTTACGGTGAATCCACTATGCCTACCGGAGCCGGGGATCGGTGACTCAATTACTTTCACTAGAGAATAAAAAATCATTCCGGTTCCGCCACGAGAACGCTGCGAATCATGTGGCCAAACCAGGCATTCGCGTATTGCACGTCTATAAGTCATGGTCCGCCGATGCGTATGGCGGCATTGAAGGATTTATTTCCACATTGGCATTGTCCGCTCAACAGTACGGCATTCACAGCCGCATTGCTTATTTGGCTCCCGCAGAACGCTTGCGTCGAGTGAGGCACGATGGCATTACGGCTTACCGCTTCAGGCAGGACGGCCAAATAGCCTCCACGGGATTCTCCCTCTCTTTACTGTTGGCGTATCGGCGACTCGCCGAATGGGCGGACATTGTTCACTTCCATTTTCCTTGGCCTTACGGAGATTTCGTCCATTGGTGTAGCCGGGCCAAGAAACCCTTTGTAGTGACCTACCATTCGGATGTCGTGCGGCAGCGGGGGCTGAATTGTCTCTATACGCCTCTTCGACGGTGGTTTCTCGGTCGTGCGTCCCGAGTCGTGGCTACCTCTCACAATTATCTCTGCACCAGCCCGGTGTTACGTCGCCTTGGCCGGACGGCCCGGGTTATCCCGATGGGAATCGAAGATAAAGGACAGGGGGCCGGAGTGTCTCTGCGGTCCGCCTACTGGAGACACCGTATCGGTGAAGAATTCATCTTGTTCATCGGTGTTTTACGCTATTACAAAGGCCTTCATCTCCTCTTGCAGGCCGCGTCCGACATTCACGCTCATATCGTCATCGCCGGCTCGGGCCCGTGCGAGCCGGCTCACCGAATGCTCGCCAAACGCCTTGGTCTTAGAAACGTCACGTTTCTGGGTGCCGTCGATCCGCTGGACAAGGATGCCCTGTTCCGCCTCTCCGCCTTGTTCGTCTTTCCGTCTCACCTGCGCTCGGAGGCGTTTGGGTTGTCCCTCGTTGAAGCGGCGATGTACGGAAAGGCCATGGTGTCCAGCGAACTCGGCACCGGCACGACCTACATCAATATCCATGGAGAAACCGGCCTTGTCGTCGAGCCTAATAACTCCCCGGCATTGGCTCAGGCCGTCAATCGCCTTCTGGCCAATCGGCGTGAACGTGAACTATTGGGCCGAAACGGCCGCAAGCGGTATCTCGAGCTATTCACGGCCGATACCATGGCTCGGGCCTATGCTGAAGAATATCGGAGCGTGATGCAGGAGGCGTGAGAGTATGACCCGTCTACCGATGGTGACGTGCATGAGACGAGGGATCCACGAGCTTTTCGATGCCTTGCGGCGGCGGGACACATGGGCCTATTGCGGGTGGCAGGATATCCGGCTCCGATATCGCCGATCCCTATTCGGACCTTGGTGGCTGACAGCCAGTATGGCCGTCACCATCGGAGTTCTTGGTTTGCTCTGGTCTCAGATTTTTCAGCTTCCCATTGCCAGGTATTTGCCTTTTTTTGCGATCGGACTCGTGGTGTGGACGTGGTTGGCGACACAGATGAATGATGCCTGTACCGGATTCACGCAATTCGAGCACATCATCAAGCAAACGCGCTTGCCCTATCCGACGTACCTGTTGCGGCTCGGCACCAGGAATACATTGATTTTGGCGCACAATACCGTGGTGGTGGCGATCGTGCTGCTGCTGTGCGGGACCGGGTGGCATCGCGTCGCCTGGCTCTCGATCGTGGGCCTCGTGCTCGTGGCGGTGATCTCGATGCTTCTCTCCATACTCGTCGCCATTTCCTGCACACGATACCGCGATTTTCCTCCATTGGTCGCCAGTCTGTTACAAATCGCTTTCTTCCTGACGCCGATTCTGTGGGAGCCGTCCGCACTCCGAGCCAAGGCGTGGCTCGCGGAGATGAATCCGCTCTTCCATTGGATCGAAGTGGTACGCCAACCGCTCCTGGGACAAATTCCGTCAAGCGTCGATTACCTTTGGACGGCAGGCTCTATCCTATTCCTTGGTGCGGGGGCGGTATGGCTTCTCGGTCGTCAGCGAGACCGTATCGCCTACTGGCTGTAACCATATGGCTTGGGTGCATGCCGACCGGATCGTTGTCGAGTTTCCGATGTATCGCGTCGAGCATCAGTCGTTCAAACAACGGCTGTTGCAGTCCGCCACCGGCGGACGCATCGGCCGGCGCGGTGATCTGACTGTTGTGCGCGCGTTGGACGACGTCTCATTCCGCCTTGAGGCGGGAGACCGATTGGGTTTATGGGGCCACAACGGCTCGGGAAAGACGACCCTGCTGCGGGCGATTGCCGGAGTATATCCGCCGATCGCCGGTCGTCTGGACGTGAAAGGCCGCATCGCCTCCTTGATCGACTTGAATCTCGGCATGGAAGGCGACG
Source organism: uncultured Nitrospira sp. (assembly GCA_964465695.1). GTDB lineage: Bacteria > Nitrospirota > Nitrospiria > Nitrospirales > Nitrospiraceae > Nitrospira_D. The sequence continues at coordinate 9,014 of CAYXKP010000090.1, read as the reverse complement.
CCAGCGGCGTGGAAAACATTCGGATGCGCGGTGTGCTCCTCGGGTTATCCCGCCGCCAGGCGGATCACCTCCTCGATGAGGTGGCGGAATTCACCGAGTTGGGAGAGTTTTTATCCATGCCGGTGCGGACCTATTCGAGCGGTATGCAGATGCGTTTGGGGTTCGCGATTTCAACCGCGGTGGACGCCGACATTGTGTTGATGGACGAATGGCTATCGGTCGGAGACGCGGATTTTCAGAAACGGGCGCAGGATCGCTTGGCGAGATTCCTGGCTCGGTCGAAAATTCTCGTGCTGGCCTCTCATTCCGAACAGTTGCTGAAGGATATGTGCAACCGCATCGTTCACTTGGACCATGGACGAATTCAACACAGCTGGGAGCAGCAACCGATGCAAGGTTTTGACTCGGGTTGGCCGCAGCGATGACGCTCTCGTCGTTCGAAAGGAGCCACGGGTGACGGAGGTGACGACATTGGAACAATCCGCCGGCAGGCCGGCAGGTTCAGCCACGGCTGATCCGCCTGCTTGCCCGCCGCCGATGGCGGAGGTACATCTGGTGCTCTTGGCCGCCGGCCGCGTGCGCCAAGATTTTGTCAACATCATGGACGTCACGTCTCCCGCGATGCTTCCCTACATGGGACGCCCCCTCATTTACATCACGGTGCTGAATTTTCTCCGCTTGGGCGGACGCAAGGTGCTGGTGGTCATTCCGGACGGAGAGCAACGTGTCGAAGCCTTTCTTCGCTCGGCGTTCGGCGGCCGCATGGAGTTATCCATCGTGCGCGTTCCCAATCGGGCCGGCGCCACTCCCATCCAATCGTTGGCATCGGCACTCGAGGTGATGGCGCAGGGCGGCACCGGCTGCCGCTCGGCGCTGGTCTCTTACGGAGATATCCATTACGACCTCGACCATTTCGAGCCGAGTACGGAACCCGTCGTCTTCACATCCGACTATATCGATTCCGACAAGTACTCTTCCATTCATAGGACGCGGGAGGGATATCTCTTTGAGGAAGCCTGGGCCGGCAACAAATGTAAGTGGGACCACCGGCATTGCACCGGAGACTGCCATACCGACATCGGGTTGTACTATCTGCCGTCGGTGGCCGAGGTTCAGCAGATCCTCCGGAACGGCGTCGCCGCCAGCACCGTCGGCGGTCTTCTGTTTCACCTGTATGGGTCGAGCCTGAGCTTGCAGGAAGTCGTCACCTGGACCGACCTGGGGCACTTGGATACCTCCACCCGAATCAGGACCCATGTGCTCGGAACGCGAGAATGCAACCATCTCGATATCGACGAAATGCGCGGCTTGATCACGAAGCGGGGACGGAACCGAGAAAAGCTTTTACAGGAGATCAATTATTACAATCGATTACCGAAAGAACTCACGGTGTATTTTCCGCGGATGTTGGAAGCGCAACTTGGAAAAAACGTGTCATACACGATCGAGTATTACGGCTACAAGACGCTGTCCGAGTATCTGGTCTTCTACGAAGTCCCCAGGTCGGTCTGGCAGCAGGTGCTCATCAAAATCCTGTCGATCCATAAAGCGTTCTCGGCACGGGCACAGCCCTGTGTGGACGCGGACCGAGTCTACGACTTTTATTGGAACAAGACCGAAGAACGCCTGCAAGACAGGGATCGCCTGACGGCCATTTGGCCGCTGTTGGAAGCCGAAACCGTAACGATCAATGGGACGGTGCATCCGGGATGGACGGTCTGCAAGGTACAGCTGCAATCCCGTCTTCGGCGCATCGCGGACCGTTGCGCGCCCACGATGATCCACGGGGACTTGTGTTGCGGCAATATCCTTTACGATCCTCGCACCAGTTTGATCAAGTTCATCGATCCGCGAGGCGAATTCTTCGAGGAGGGTTGTCACGGGGATCCGCGCTACGACATGGCGAAACTGCTTCATTCGTTCCATGGCGGTTATGACTTCATCCTCCACGAGATGTATCAGTTGGCGACGGTCCGCGCGGGCTGCTTCGACATGACGCTGCTTCGCTCGGAATCGGCGCGCGACGCAGAAGCGGTTCTGTTCGACTTGCTCGCCGGTACGACGGCGTACGACCTGAACGACTTAAAGCTCTTGGAGGCGCTCCTCTTTCTCACCATGTTGCCGTTTCACTGCGACGACGACAAGCGGCAGACCGCGCTGTATCTGCGGGGACTGATGTTGTTGAAGGAGGCTCTCGGTGAGAATCTGCCTTGACGTGGACGGTACGCTTTGTGAATTGAAGCGTGGTCACGACGATTATGCCACGGTCCGGCCGCTCCCTCATGCCGCCGAATCAATTCGCAGGCTCCGTGCCGCCGGGCATTACGTCATTTTGGCCACCGCGCGCCATATGAAGACCTGCGGTGCCAACGTCGGTCAGGTGATAGCCAGACAGGGGCCTACGTTGATGGAGTGGCTGCATCGTCACGGCATCGAATACGACGAACTCTGGTTCGGAAAACCGCATGCCGATGTGTATCTCGACGACAGAGCGATGACGTTTCAAGGCAACTGGTTCGCTCTCGGGGAACAAGAGTTGCTGCGACGAGGGGGAGCCGTACAGAAAATGAACCTGGTCATCACGATGGCGGGAGCGGGATCACGCTTCAGCGCGGTCGGATACGATCTACCGAAGCCGCTGGTCTCGGCGTTCGGCGAACCGATGTATCGACATGCCGTCCGCTCACTTCCGCTGGGGCAGGCCGAAACGTTGATTTGTCTGATCCGGCGAGGCCCCTATGCGCCTATGCTGCGGCGCGACATCGAGGAGGTATTTCGAGTCCATCACCCCCTGGTAGTCGAAGTCGATCACTTGACGAGAGGGCAGGCTGAAACGGTGCTCTTTGCCAAGCACCATCTGGCCTTCCATCTTCCCATCCTCGTACACAACGCCGATAGCGCCTTTGAATTGTGCAGCTTTGCCGAGTTTCCGACGTCGGCCGACGGGGCGTTGCTGCTCTTTCGAGGAACGGGTCGTAAGTGGAGCTATGCCGCTCTGGAAGAGGATGGCCGCGTAAGCCGGGTCACGGAGAAAGAACCGATCTCGTCCCATGCTTCAACCGGAACGTATTATTTCCGTTCCACCGTCCAACTTTTCGAGCTGATCGAGGCGGCGATTCGAGAGGGCCAGACGGTGAACGGAGAGTTTTACCTTGGACCGCTTTACAACCGGATGATCGCCAAAGGCCAGCTGGTCCGAGGTGCCGAAGTCGAACGCTTCATCAGTTTTGGAACTCCGGATGATCTGGCAACGGCGGAAGCCGATCCGGCCAATGCCGAGGTGATGAAGCGGTTGGCGGACCGAACGAACGGTAAGCCGGACGACCTCCGACTTGAGACGTGAAAGAGTCGTACGGCATGCGCAAGCGGATACCGTGCCTTTCCAATTGTCCGAGGACACCATGACCAACGCGAACCCGGCAAACACTGCGTCCCACAAGGTCGCGGTGTTGCTCTACGGCATGTTGCGGACGTTTCGAACCACGGCTCCTTCGTTTCATCGCCATGTCGCGGAGCCGAATCGTGCCGATGTGTTTTATTTCGGACCGGCGCAGTCCGACGCACCCAGCGTCGTGCACAAAGGCCATCTCGATGTGTTCGGTAATGTGAAAATGAACCCCAAAGGGCACATGGGTTCAACCGGGTCGGTTTGCGAGGATGATCTGGTTGAGGCATACGGAACGGCATTGCGTCGGTACCGTTTTCATGATGTCGAGCAAGAGGAATTCGTTCGCCAGGCCGCCGTCGTACCTCGGGACGAGTGGATTTTCGGCCTGAACCCCGCCCGCATGTTCTCCATGGTCTTCAATATGGAGGGAGCCGTTAACCTCTTACAGGACTACGAGCGGGAGAACCACCTCCGTTATCACTTTGTCATTTTGACGCGACCCGACCTGGCATTCTTTTCGCCGATTAAGGCCGACGGGAGGTTCGGACAGGTTCACCTTCCGTCGGGCGAAGGGTTCGACGAGTGGGGAAGGAAGCATCTCCGCAATGCCAGCGTGCTGTACTACAAGAACGTCACGACGGGGGATTTTCTGGAGGGCGGAGATCAGCATCATTTTAACGATCAGTTGCTCGTATTTCGCCGAGAAGATCTGTCCTGCTTGACCCACCTCGGCAAATCCATGAACGAGTATCTCATCCACAAAGTACCGGCATCGCCGGAAACCATCCTGTTTCTCCATCTCTGCCGACGCCATGGCCTGGCGCCCATTTATCACACCGAGTGGTGCTACGAAATTTATCGCGAGGGAATGCCGCTCACCGTGAACGTGGCCGATACGAGTATGATTCAGCGCATAGACCGGTATCACCCGAAAGCTCGGGAACGGTTTCGAAAGCATCCGATCGGGACGTTGATGCGCGATGGCAAGATCCTGGTCAAGCAAGCGCTGCATCGCCTCACCCGATAAGCCCATGCCGGTCAGCGATTCCGACATTACACTCGTATTTCAAGGACCGGTCATACAGGGCCCGCTGGGTACGGCCGACTGCATTCGAGTGACCCGCCGCGCTTTTCCGCACAGCCGCTGTGTGCTCAGCACCTGGACGGGGTCGAATATCAGCGGACTGGCCGTGGACCACGTTGTGCTTTCCGACGACCCGGGATGGTTGCCAGGGATTAAGTCGCGGGATGGGGTCGGCCAGCCCAATAACGTCAATCGGCAGATCGTTTCTGCTCGAGAAGGCTTACGGAAGATCGGGACGGAATATGCCGTCAAGATACGCACGGACTGCGCCTTGAAGGACGGAGCGCTTGTCACCGCAGTCCGCCGTTTTTGGGATATCGGCATCGAACGACGCATCCTCACCTCCTCACTATTCACCGTCGACCCGCTCATGTTCGAGCAGATGCCGTACCACATCAGCGATTGGTTCCAATTCGGATCCGCTTCGACGTTACAACAGTATTGGTCCGTGCCGTTCATGACCGAAGCGGACGCGAGGTTCTACGATGATCGGCCGCATGCCGCTCATTCAACGTTCCTGGACCGTCGTTTCCGCTCTCGCCTGGCGGTGGAACAACATTTGGCCACGCACTATGCTCGGCAGCTCGGGTATTCCGTGCCGCGATACCATAACGATATCGTCCAGGACGTGATGGAGGGCCATCGCGCGTTCCTGGCTCGACATTGCCTCATCCTCGATCCATGGGATGTCGGGTTGGAGTTTCCCAAATACGAGTGGGCTTACCGGTCGGACTTTCAGCGGCTGAACTGTCTGCTCTTTTGCGACTGGTACGAACTTTATCGAGAGGCGGGTGGTTCATCGGTGGAGATGTCGCGCGATCCTCTGGCGGCAAAACGACGCAGATGTAAACAAGTGGCCCGGCTATTGGGACGCTGGTTCGACAAGGCCGGACCACTCTTGTCGAGCACTCGACTTAAGCAGGTCGTGAATCGACTGTTGGCCGTGTTGGCGTCGCGCCCGGATCGACCACCGGCGCGTTGTTGCACCGATCCGCGCCGCCCTTCGAAGGTTCATCGATAAGCGGGGAGCCCTGCCTATCGTTGACTCAGAAAGAGAGACATCAAGACTAATATGGCTCGATCGACGCTGTTGTCACCCGCCACGGACGCTTTGACCGCAGCCGCGTTCCTCATGTGGATGGCCCTCCTCTTCGCCGTGTCCGATCTGGCGGCCCTGGAGCCTGCCCATGCGGCGGAGCCGAACCATCCCGCGGCCGATTCTCCGTCTGACGGAGGCTCGCAGAGGACACCGCCTTCGTCCGGCGACACGGAAAGCACGGCGGTGCGAGAGCGACGCAATCAGGCGCAAGCGGAACTGGATGCCATACGGGAATCCGGCCGTTCCGAGACGAGGTCTGCACGCGGTGCCGATGAAGACGAACGAGCGGAACGGCGGGCGCTGCTGGAGCAGATCGTCAGAGGGTATGACGAACAACTCAGCAACATCGAACGGCTCGCGGAAGCGCGTGAGCGCCATGCCGACATCGTCCGCAGCGGCAGCGAATGGAAAGGGTTGCCCGAGCCGCCGCCCTATTCGATTATCCTCGCGGATCAATTCGGGGACAGCGTGCGTTCCCTCAAACTGGCCGCGGAAGGTCTCCAGTCCCAGCGCGAATTGCTCAGGCTGCGATTCGAACAATCCCGCGAGGCGTTGACCGCGGCTGAAGGACAGATGCGGCGGGCTTCGGAACGGCTGGAAGAAACCCAAAGCAAATCGCAACTTCTTGACGCGCGTCGGCAGTACGAGTTCGTCACTCTTCGGGCGCGGGCCGCCTCGGTGCTGCTGGAAGCGGCCCAACTCGCGACCCAGCGAGTGGAGGAAGAACTGAACGTCACCAATGCGAGGCTCGCCTTGGAAGAGCGAAAGCTGGAGGCCGTCTTGCCCCATGTCATCTTCAGCGAAACCGACCTGGAGCGGATTCGGAGCCGTTTACATCAAGAACGCTTGCGGCTGGAAATGCGACTGGAGCAAACGCTGTCCGAACGACAGCGCCTGTCCCAGGTTGTTCAGAATGCCGAACGACGGTTGAACCTTCTCCGGCGCAAACAGCCGCCGGGGAAGGACGAAACACCGGCGCTGGCCCGCGCGAACGCGGAGGTCGAATTAGCACAGGCCCGCAAGGACAATCTGGCGACGCAGGGCGACCTCCTGCAGCAATTGCTGAATGTCGTGGAGGGTGAGCGCCAACTGTGGGAAAGCCGCTTTGTCGTCGCTCACGCGTCCGAGCCGGGGAAAGCGCGGCAGGCCTATGAACGATTCGCGCCGCTGTTCGAACATTTTCACTCTTTTCGGGATTACTTGCGCCAGCAGGCCGGGATCGTATCCGGGCAGATCAGCGAACTGGAGAGTCGGATGAGCCATACACCGGCGCCCCAGCGTGCCGTGCTGCATGACCTCATACGGACATTTCATGACCGGGAAGAAGCCTACACGCGTACCTTGCACCGAATGGATGAAGCCGCAAGGTTCATGGAGCGATGGCGCGCTGATTTTAAACTCCAACAAAAGGTATTGCCCCTGTCGGATCGCCTTCATGAATGGTTCACCCATGTCGAAACGCTGATGAAGGATGCGTGGGGGTATGAGCTTTTCTCGGCGGAAGATACCATTGAAGTGGACGGTAAAACGATCACCGGTCGTCGTGGTGTGACGGTCGGCAAAACGATCACCGCGTTGGGCATTTTCTTGATCGGCTATGCCGTTTGTCTGTATATCGCGCGGATCATCGGCCGGCTGTCTGCATCCAGGCTCGGCATGACTCAGGACGTTGCGAATCTGGTGCGCCAATGGAGTCAGGCCTTTCTCGTCACGGCTCTGATTTTGCTGAGCTTTACCTGGGCAAAGATTCCCCTGACCATCTTCGCATTTCTCGGAGGTGCCTTCGCCATCGGCGTGGGATTCGGCGCTCAAACGCTGTTGAAAAACGTCATCAGCGGAATGCTGGTGTTGATTGAACGACCGATGCGGGTCGGGGACTTTATCGAAGCCGATAATGTACGGGGTCGGGTCACCTCGATCGGTCTTCGGTCATCCACGATCAGAGACGCCAAAGGAATGGAGACGTTGATCCCGAACAGCAGTTTCCTCGAACGGGCTCTCACCAATTGGACTTACTCAAGCCATGTCGGGCGATTTTCCCTACGTGTCGGTGCTCCTTACGGTACGGCCGCCCGACAAATCGTGGATCTGCTGTCGGCTGTTGCCCTGCAGCATCCGAAAGTCATGAAACAACCGCCGCCGCAAGTGCTCCTCGACGAATTCGGGACCCAAACCCGCATCTTTACGGTGAATTATTGGCATGAGATCTCGCCTGACGTGGATCCCAGCGGCATCGCCAGTGAGTTGCGTTTCGCGATCGAACAAACTTTTGCGGAAGCAGGGGTGAAAGTCCTGCCCGCCGCATGATCGGCAGGACTATTAGATCCTTTTAACTAACCGTTAACACGCCGTTAATCTTGTGATGCTACAAATCGTCCTCAGTCAATTTCGGCAAGGAGGGATGCCAATGACCTGTTTAAAATGCAGAGGATTGATGATCCAAGAGCGCCAGCCGGCGGTGTCGTCCAGCACTATCATTCTGCGCTGTCTCAATTGCGGCCTGATCATTGATCCTTTGATCGAACAAAATCGCAGCAACCACATGCGGGCAAAAGCGGCCTAGGTCGACGGTTTTCTATGGCTTGACAGGAGGGTGAAATATATTTGCCCGGTCGGAGTGGGCGTCGCGTGCGCAGTCAGATCGAAAACTCGGCCCACAAAAAGGTATGGTCTGAAGGCTCTTTCGCTCGCCGCGGCTCGACGTCCACATCCACCTTTAGGCACTTTTCAGCCAGCGGTGCCGTGGCCATCATATGATCGATGCGCCATCCTTTGTTGGCTTCCAGCGAACTCGGCGCACGATAGTCCCAAAATGTATATTGTTGACGTGTCGGGTACAGTCTCACAAAGACATCCTGAAATCCCCAGGCCACCGTGTTGTCATACGCGGTGCGCGCAGCTTCGTGATAGCACACATGGTTCAGATGTTTCTCCGGACTGTGGACGTCCATGGGGCGGGGAGCGACGTTCATATCCCCGCACCAGATGGCCGGGGCTTCCGGTGAAAGGTGTGCATTAAAATAGTTCCGTAGCCGTTCGTACCAAGCGAGCTTGTACGCATACTTCGGCGAATCGATTTCGAAGCCCTGCGGTACGTAGGTATTGACGATGGGAATTCCATCGATGAGGACCCGCAGCAAGCGGGAGTCCTCGGGGTCCCCTCCATCGTCGAATCCGTAGAAAACCGCGTCCGGCTTTTTTCGGCTGAGAATCGCCACCCCGTTATAGGATTTCATCCCGCGAAAGGTCGTCTCATACCCGCTGGGTGCCAGAGCAAGTAATGGAAACTCGCTGTCCTGAACCTTGGTTTCTTGAAGGCACAGGACATCCGGTTGATGGCGATCGAGCCATTCGAGCACGATCGGCAAACGTTTGCGCAATGAGTTGACGTTGAACGTCGCGATTTTCACGCTAAGCACGCTCCAAATGATCGGCGCATCCTA
>CAYXKP010000089.1:0-17156 GCA_964465695.1 uncultured Nitrospira sp. | reverse complement strand
CTACAAGAGTTCTCGGGTGCACTTGAAAAAGCTCCCGACGACCGGGCCTCGTGTGGTGCAGGGGCCGGGTGAAAACGCAGGAGCAGTCGATATCGGCGATGGGCTGTGCGTGGTCTTCAAGATGGAATCGCACAATCATCCGTCATTTATCGAGCCCTATCAGGGCGCGGCCACGGGGGTCGGTGGAATTTTGCGGGATATTTTTACCATGGGGGCGCGGCCGATCGCGCTGCTCGATTCGTTGCGGTTTGGAGAGTTGCACTCGCCGAAGAATCGGCATCTCATGAGAGGGGTTGTTTCCGGCATCGCGGGTTACGGCAACTGCATGGGAGTCCCGACGGTGGGTGGCGAAATCGTCTTCAACGACATCTATTCGCTCAATCCGTTGGTCAACGTGTTCTGCCTCGGCCTGGCCCACAAGGATAAAATCTTTCGTGGTACGGCGGCCGGAGTCGGCAATCCCGTGATCTACTTCGGTTCAAAAACAGGCCGGGATGGGATTCACGGGGCGACGATGGCGTCCGATTCGTTCGACGATCAGTCTGAACAAAAGCGTCCGACGGTACAGGTCGGCGATCCCTTTACTGAGAAATTGTTGTTGGAAGCCTGTCTGGAATTGATGGAACACGATTTGCTCGTCGGGATTCAAGACATGGGCGCTGCAGGGTTGACGAGTTCCTCCTGCGAAATGGCCTCCCGGGCCGGGAACGGGATCGAGTTGGACCTTACTGTGGTGCCGCGGCGCGAGTCCGGCATGACGCCTTATGAGCTCATGCTGTCGGAATCTCAAGAGCGGATGTTGATGGTGGCGAAAGCCGGCAAGGAAGACGAGTGCATCGCGATTTGTCGGAAGTGGGATCTGGACGTCGCCGTGGTGGGGAAAGTGACCGTCGATGGAATTCTTCGTGTCTTGGACCAGGGAAAGGTTGTGGCAGAGATTCCTGCGAAGGCATTGGCTGACGACGGCCCGCGCTATGAACGGCCCTATCAGCCGCCTGCCTATCAAGACATGCTGACGAACCTGAACCACGACGCCGTTCCGGACGTGAAAGACGCGAATGCGGCGGTACTGGCCTTGTTGGAGGCGCCGACGATCGCCAGCAAGCGGTGGGTGTACGAACAGTACGATCATATGGTGCGGACCAACACCACGGTACGCCCGGGATCCGATGCGGCTGTGGTGCGAATCAAAGGCACGAAGAAGGCTGTGGCAATGACGGTGGATTGCAACAGCCGCTATTGTCTGTTGAATCCCTATGAAGGGGCTCGGCTGGCTGTGGCGGAGGCGGCGCGGAATCTTGTTTGTTCCGGAGCCGTACCGATCGGCTTGACGGATTGTCTCAATTTCGGCAACCCGGAGCGACCCGATATCATGTGGCAATTTGCGATGGCGATCGAAGGGATGAAGGATGCTTGCGAGCATTTCCATATCCCCATCGTGAGCGGGAACGTCAGCTTTTACAACGAAACGAATGGGCTCTCTATCTATCCGACTCCCATGTTGGGCATGGTTGGACTCATCGAAGATGTCGAACGGACGATGACCCAATGGTTCAAGCAGGAAGGTGATGATATTATCTTGTTGGGCTTGTCTCGCGAGGATTTGGGTGGATCGGAGTATCTCAAGGTCGTTCATGCTCGCGAACAGGGATCACCGCCCTATTTGAGCCTGAATACCGAAAAGGCTCTCCATGACTGCGTGCTGTCGCTGATTCAAGATGGGCTTCTGCAGTCCGCGCACGATTGCTCGGAAGGAGGTATCGCCGTGGCCTTGGTGGAAAGCTGTATCTCGGGATCTGAACGGACCCTGGGTGCTGTGGTAAGATTGCCGAGAGGCCGGCTGCGAAAAGACGCCGTGCTCTTCGGCGAAAGTCAATCGCGGGTCGTGGCTTCCGCGAAGCCGGTCCATCGGCAGGCCATTCTCGACCTCGCGAGGCGTTTCAGCGTGCCTGCCGAGGTGATTGGAACCGTGTCCGGAAATCGGCTGATTATCGCTATGGGGGATGAGGGATTTGCGGAACCCGTGATTGACCAGCCACTGGAAGCACTCCTGGATCGATGGGCGTTTTCTGTAGAGCGGTCATTGAACCAAGCCTAGCTTGGGCGGTCGATTGCTATTGTAGAAGATCATGAACAAAAAATTGCCCATGGTTTCGCCGGATAAGTTCCACGACGAGTGCGCCGTCTTTGGCGTCTATGGCCATGAAGAGGCGGCCAATCTGACGTATTTGGGGTTGTACGCGTTGCAACACCGCGGACAGGAAGCATCCGGGATTGTGGCGGGAGATGGCGAGCAATTCTTCATCCAGAAAGGCATGGGCCTCGTCGCCGACATTTTTCACAAGTCCGTGCTCGAAAAGCTGCCCGGCCATATGGCCATCGGGCACAATCGCTATTCAACCACCGGTGGTCACGATCTGAAGAATGTCCAGCCGCTGACCGTAAACTTCGCGCTGGGCAATTTGGCTTTGGCTCACAACGGGAATCTCATCAATGCTCAAATGCTCCGGCACGAACTCGAAGCCTACGGGGCGATCTTCCAGTCGACGTCGGACAGCGAGGTCATCATCCACCTCATCGCACATTCGCGGGCGGGTTCCTTTCTCGCGCGGGTCGTCGATGCGCTGAGTCAGGTGCGAGGCGCGTTCTCGGTCGTGTTGATGACCGAGAACGGTCTTATTGCCGCTCGTGATCCCTACGGCCTCAGACCGTTGTGTATCGGGCGCCTACGCAGCAGTTGGATTGTGGCGTCCGAGACCTGTGCGTTCGACTTGCTCGATGCCGAGTATGTTCGAGAGGTGGAGCCGGGCGAGCTGATTGTGATCAGTGATCAAGGACTCGACAGCCACCATCCGTTTCCCGAGAAGAAGCCGGCGATGTGCGTGTTCGAGTATGTGTATTTTGCGAGACCGGACAGCCGGATCTTCGGGGCCAACGCCGTGTATGCCACGCGTAAAGCATTGGGGCGGCAGTTGGCTCAAGAGTCATGGGTGCCGGCGGACGTCGTTATTCCCGTTCCCGATTCCGGCGTGCCGGCGGCGCTCGGCTATTCAGAAGGGGCGGGCATCCGATTTGAAACCGGGTTGATCCGCAACCACTATGTCGGACGAACGTTCATTGAACCGGAACAGTCGATCCGTCACTTCGGAGTCAAGGTCAAACTGAACGCCGTGCCTGAAGTGCTGGAGGGGAAACGAGTCGTGGTCATCGATGATTCGTTGGTCCGTGGGACGACGAGCCGTAAGATCGTGAAAATGATTCGGCAGGCCGGAGCAAAAGAAGTCCACATGCGGATCAGCTCACCGCCGATTGTCTCGCCCTGTTTCTATGGAATCGATACCCCGACGAAAAGAGAGCTGATTGCATCCGATCACTCGACGGAAGAAATTCGCAAGTACATCACGGCCGACAGCCTGGCGTATCTCAGCTTGGACGGCATGTTGAAATCTGCTCCAAGGACGGCTGATCAGTACTGTACGGCCTGCTTTACCGAGCGCTATCCCATCCCGTTTACCCGCGCGGAAGAGCTTCAGCTGGGTTTGTTTGAATCAGCGCACTGACCTCGTTTCTGTCGGACGACATGACGCCTCCTGAGAAAGCCGACAAGAAAGCGCTGCAGGCGCGGAGTAGACGCCGGGTGGAAGTTGACTATCCTGCTTCATTCACAGGTGATGAAGGATCAGGCCAGGGAACGGTGACCAATCTCACGATTGCCGGATGCGAGATTGAAAGCCCTATCCCATTGCCGACCGGGGCACGGTTGTGTCTCCAAGTGGAAACGCCGGGTGCCCGGCCTCCGATTATCATCGCCCACGCCATCGTCCGTTGGAGAAATGAGGATCGATTCGGACTCGAGTTCGTCCGATTTGGGGACGAGGCCAAGGAGCAGCTCATGGATATGTTGAATCAGCGTGAAGGCCACGCCGAGGCGTAATTCCCTCCTGTCCCGCCCGGTTGCCGCTCCAAAAATTGTCATGGTAGGATGTCAGTCGGAACTATTGTTCGAGGAAGCCACGGCTATGCGATGATGACGCGCACATGGGTCGTGTGTTCATGAGGCCAGAAGTGCTTCAAGGGAGGTTTTGATGAGACGGCTTGCCCTGGCACTAGGGTTGCTGACCTCTCTCATACTGTGTACGAGGCCGGCTACTGCAGCGGGACTATTCCAGGTGGGAGAGAAAGCTCCCCCCTTCACGCTCACCGCTATCACAGGTGAAACGGTCTCACTCGATTCCTATAAAGGTAAAGTGGTGGTGTTGGGACTCTTTCACATCTGTGACCCTTGCATGATGCAGGGAAGCGCCTTGCAGAAGATTCATGAATCTACACAGGGTAAGAATGTGGCGGTACTGGGCGTCAATTCGGCAGGGAACGGGAAACGAGAGGTCGGCGAATTCTTGTCTGGCTTCCCAAACAAGGTCACGTATCCCTATCTTTTGGATCCCGCTAAGGCGACCGATAGGCTGTATGGTGGGGGTAAGTTTATACCCAATGTGTATGTGATCGACCAGCATGGAGTCATCCGTTGGCAACGGGTCGGCAATATGGATTTGGCAGGAGCCGACGTGATTATTGCAGAGGTTGAGAAATTGTTGGTGGGCGAAGGCAAGAGGTAGCAGTCGACAACCGACATTTCTGCTCGCCGGCCGTTCTCGACTGGCGACCTGCGGATACAGGGGATGAAAAGGCGAGGAGACAAAGAAAGATGGATGAGTTGGAGGAAGGGAAGCAGAGGTTTTTAGAGGTGGTTCGGGAGGTTGATGAAACAGTGCAAGTCGTGATTCCGGTCACGCCATCCAACAGCATGTTTTTGATCTCGCTGACGAAGGGACCAAATCGTAAATTTATCACTGTGCCAGAAGACGACATCATCGACTTGCCTCACGAAGCAAGCATCCAAACCAAAGTCACCAAAATGATCAAGGACGCCGTTACGGCTCTGTGATGGCTGCGGCGGCATGAATTCCAACGATCAGCCGGCGCTCACGCTATGAAGCATATCTTGCCCGATATCTGGCAATGGTCATGGTTTTCCGAGGAAAAACAACTCGACTTCAACGGATTGTTTCTGGTGGTCGGTGAACACAAGATCCTGGTAGACCCGCCTCCGCTGACGGCTGAAGCAAGAACGGTCGTTCGGCGACATGAGCCGATCGACTACATCGTCATCACGAATCGTGATCACCTCCGAGAGGCCGCGGTTTATCAGACGGAACTCAACTGTCAGCTGTTGGTGCCGGAAGCCGATGCTTCCCAAATGGAAGTGAGACCAACGAAGACCTACAAAGATGGGGAGCTATTACCCGGCGGGATGTGGGCCATCCATCTGAAAGATCAGAAATCTCCCGGCGAATCGGCATTGTTTATCGACCGGGGGCGAGGTGTGCTGATCGTGGGAGATGCATTGATTGGCAAACCACCCGGTTCCGTACGTCTGCTTCCTGCCGAAAAGTACATCGATATGCAGAAGGCCCAAAATGGTCTCCGCCGCCTCTTGAAGTACAACTTCGACAGCCTTCTTGTCGGAGACGGTGCTTCAATCCTTGTCGGCGCGAAACAACAAGTGGAACAGCTTTTATCAGTGCCGCCATGACGCTGCGCCACAGCCTATCCGAAGAATTGAATCGGCAAGGCAATGAACATTTCTCACGAGGGTACTACACGGAGGCCTATACCTGTTACGCCAAGGCGTTAGAGTACGATCGGCTCACCGGTGATCAACGTGCCCTGGTCGCCACCCTCGGTAACCTCGGTAACATCTGTGCGGTCAGCGGAAGACGGGATTCGGCCCAGGCGCATTATCAAGAGGTCTTGGAATTACAAAAACTCCTCGGTGACGAGAAAGGCATCGGGACGACGCTGGCGAACCTCGGCAACCTCCGGGCTGATGCGGGGGAATGGGATCGGGCACGGGCCTATTATCTGGAGGCCCTTGACCTGATGATCAAAACGCATGATGAGTCGGCTCAAGCCGTCCTCTTCTCCGATCTTGGTCTGGTGGCCCGCGAGACCGGCCAGTTTGAGGAAGCCATAGAGTTTTATGAACGGTCGTTGGGATTGATGCGGCGGTTGGGAAATCTAGGCGGTGTGGCAGACGCTTGGCGCATGCTCGGTCGCACATTCTTGATACAAAAACGCTACGACGAGGCCGCCGCCTGTTGTCACACCAGCCAGTCGGTCGCCGAGCGGTTACGCGACGAACTTCGTGCCGGTGGCGCGCGATACGTGCTGGCTCAATGTTATGAGGAGATGGGTCGTTTGCAGGATGCAGCGGATCTCCTCGAACAGGTGGTACACATGGATCGCAAGTATCGACTGCCGAAACTTGAAGAAAACACTCAGCGTCTCAAAACACTTCGCGCCCGCTTCACCGACCCGAACCAGTCGCGACCTCGCCCAGGGATACAGGCATGACGGAGCAAGCTTCCCCAAGCTGGATGCAGCTACGCGCCGATCTCAAACGGTCGTTCCCGCAGTTTTATGAATTGGAGCCCGACGGTCCGCTCCTCATGGATCTTGGTGGGGATGGCTGGCTCTTAGAAGTCAGGCCGGACGGGAGGGTCCTGTGCCAGTATGGAATGGCGATGGATGAGGTAATGGCACTCATGTCGGAAGGGACGCCGGAAGATTTAGGAACCGATGAAGTCGCAAAGCAAGCCAAGTACTTTCTTCAGCCGGCTGTCGGCAAATATCGGGCGCTCCTCCTGCAATCCGGGTTTGTTGAGGAGACCGAGATGACCGACGAGTTTGTGGCGATCACGTTTGCACGAAGTGCGGACCTGCAGAATCGCACTAAGTTGGAAGATCTTCTGCGATGGTGCTGCAAACAAATCGGAAGTGCATCGTGACTCAACGAATCACGACATTCGAGGAATTTCGGGATGCCGTCTCAGCTTATCGGTTGCCGCGAGTGTTGTTGGCCGCGCTGGAGCTGGATCTCTTTACGGCCGTCGGAACACGATCGTGGACGATTCCCGATCTGGCCAAGGAGCTCAAGGTCAGCGAAAGAGGTCTCAGCATCCTGTGTCGCAATCTCGCGGCGGCGGGGGTCTTACAGAAAAAGGGAGTCAGCTATAGAAATAGCCGGTTGGGGGCGACAGCGCTGAATGCCGACCATCGCTCCTATCGCGGCGGCTATTTGAATCTGATCAAACGCCATTGGGCGGACTGGGTGCGACTGTTGGAATCTGTGCGGAGCGGCTTGCAGATCGACCATGATACTCCCGACAGTCCCGACTATCGTCGACAGTTCACATGGGCCATGCACCACAGAACCTTGGAGATTGCTCCGGCAATTGCGGCCCAGGTTCCTTTAGCGCGTTCCAAGACACTGCTGGACCTCGGTGGAGGGCCGGGCACCTATGCCATGGCGTTTCTCGCAACATATCCGAGGCTTCGCGCCACCGTTTGTGATCGAGAAGCCGCGCTTGAGGTGGCCAAAGAAATCGCCGGCACTCACAAAGCGAGACGACGACTCTCTTATCTCCCGCTCGATTTTTCGAAAGAACCTATCCCGGGCACGTATGATGCCATTTGGTATTCGAACGTGCTGCACATTTATTCGCCCGAAGAGAACCAAGCAATTTTTCGCCGGGTTTTGACGGCATTGAGGCCTGGTGGTCGATTCATCATTCAAGACGCGTTTCTGCATGATCGCGAGGGGTTGTACCCGGCAGAGGCAAGCTTGTTTGCCGTGTCGATGTTGTTGTTTACGGAAGGGGGAAACACCTACTCGGCTTCCGAGACGGCGAAGTGGTTGAAAGAGGCTGGATTTATCGGTGTCAGAACGCTTCCCATCAAGAAAGGGACGGAGGACTGGGAGGACGGGATTCTGGAGGCGTCGGTTCCGGTTCCACATCCAAAAAAACCCGTCCGCCGAACACGATCAAGCTGAGATAAAAAAGTCCGCTGACGCCGTTGGCAAATAAGGGCGCAATACCGTCTGAATTCTTTGCCACCGCCTGAACGAGCGTTGCAAGATCCATTGCCAACCCGACCGTGGCGTAGATCACGGCCACCATCGCGGCCCATCGAAACTGAAGCCAAATTAAGAGCGCGAGCGCCAAAGGCATGAGCGTGAAAAAGCCGATTCTCCAAGCCATTTCGGGTTTTGAGGATAAGCCGTTTTCTATCAGTAAAAATCCTGTCTCGACGATAAGCGTGCCAAGTAAAAGGTTCAGCAAGGCGGTTTGTTTCATCTGAAGACTATAGACCGGGCGGGAAAACGTCGGCAATGGCCGTCTTGTTGCCTGCGGTTTCGGAGTGCTACGCTACCTGCACTATGGAATTCAAGGAGCAGAACGTCGATCAGACATCTTCCCAAGTCAGGCTACTGGTCTATGATGGAGAATGCCGGCTGTGTGTGGCCACAAAGCAGAAACTCGAAGAGCGAGGAGTTGGGGGGGCAGAATCCGATGTGAGGTTCCTCGCATATCAAAGTGAAGCGGCAAAAAAGATTTTCGGGTCCAGTTATCGTCCCGGTCGTCCTGATACGGCTTTCTTGATTCTCCCGTCTGGGAAAGTGCTCCAAGGACTCGAAGCGTTTCTTCCGCTTGTCTACACTCTCCCCGGTGGAAAGCTCCTATTGTGGTGGTTACGATTTCCTTCTGCAAAGCGGCTGGCCGGATGGAGTTATCGCATGGTGGCGCGCTATCGGTATCGATGGTTCGGCGAAGCTGAGCGTCCCGGTCGACCACACTGACGTAAGTGGATTTCTTCTTTCTCCCCCCTTCTTTCGAGGGGATTCTGCCTACAGCGGGGAATTTACCGGCAACGTACCCTCTTTCAGAATGCGCTCAGCTTTTGGAGGGTACATATATGTTGTCCAGACGGGTCGTGTTGCCGAGTTCTTCAGCCTTAGTCCATGCGGCCGCTCATCTGCGAGGTGGCGCTTACCGTGAGTCTTCGAAGATCCTGAGCTGGTTAGTCGCGGTCGTCTTGAGTCTCTCATTTAGTCAGGCCTGGGGCGAAATCGGCTCGGGAGAAAAAAAAGCCATTGTAGCCGCAGGATTCGGTTACCAAATCGGTGCCGCCTCGACCATAGCGGTAAAGGTGTACGACGCTGAATCAGGCGACATCTTGTCCAATGAAATTTATGAGTTAGCCGTCAAAGAAAGCAACGGCGTACAATCGAACCACGGGCCGCGTATTTTTGCCGGTGGCGTGGGACTTGGCGCGACGGATCTCTC
This sequence comes from uncultured Nitrospira sp., assembly GCA_964465695.1. GTDB lineage: Bacteria > Nitrospirota > Nitrospiria > Nitrospirales > Nitrospiraceae > Nitrospira_D. Next base: position 7,968 of record CAYXKP010000089.1, on the reverse strand, counting down.
CAATTTCGTGTTGCGAGTATACGACGCGAATACCGGGGTGTTTCAATGGGAAGGGCGACTCAATCTCGTGCCACCTGACTGGAAGGCGGGGGGAAAGGTCGTATCGACGGCGCTGCCGCGACGAGCAACCGTTATGAGGGTACACGCTGTCGAAGCGACGATAGAGCAGCCGGTATTTTTGCTTCGCGCTATGGACGCGGTGACCGGCCTGCTTGTGTGGGAGGATGAGTTCACGACCATCCGTACACCAATTCCGCGTGCTCAGCAGATTACAAGCCGCTCGATCCAGCCGGACGGCAGCTCACTAGCGGGTTCCCGCACCTTTAACTTCAGAATTCGCATGTATGATCTCAGTGGGAAGAATGTTCTGTGGGAGGATCAGTTGTCTCAGCTGGCGTCCGATGAAAGGCCTGAGCCGTTTCACAGCGATCAGGCCGATATACTTCCCGCCTGGCCTAGTCTATCGCAGGAAGAATCCGCAGCGGGATCGATCTAGACGGAGAAAAGTTACGACCGGCTTCGTTCAAAGCTTTCAAGCCACTGCCGGTGGAACTGTTCATAGGAGATGAACAGCTTGTCTTGAAGCGCAGCTGCCATCGACGACTTGGCTTGGAAAGCACTCAGCAGTTCATCAACACGGGCCATCCCCCATCGATCAATCAAGTAACGTGTTGCAGAATTAGCTTCGAGGTAAGCTAATACCGACGTGCCGGCCGGCAATCCGCTCCAGGAGCCTTCCAGGTAGGTCAAAGGAATGACTTTGACGTCCTCGGTCATGGCATGATCGAGCTCGGGCCACGCATCTCCCGCCAATTGCATGGCAAGGCCTTCATTCAACCAGGTCGGCAGCGATCCATTGCTTGCTCCTAACCGGTCGTGGAGAAGGGCATGGACATACTCATGGCGAAGAACGCTCGCCAGCCATTTTCGATCCGTGGTGGCTCCTTGAGCCGGAATCTGAATGCGTCCAAGGGTGGGATCATAGAGGCCGTCTGCCCACGCGGGGCTTCCGGTCGCCCCTTGAAATGAATCCTTGGTGTGAAGGACAACCGTGATCGTTTTTGATGGGAAATGGCTGAATTTTTGGCCAATTTCTCGATAGGCTTCTTCAAGAATCTCCAGCACCGAGATCCAGGTACTCTGGTCTTCCTCACCGTCGAACTTAACGACGAAGTGCGAACTGCTTCTTGCAGCCATGCGGGATTCCACCGACTGAGTGCGGCGAATCTTCTTCGTGACGGCGGCGAGATAGGACTGTAATGTCGGCTCCTGCCGTGCTCGGTCGGCAGCTTGATCTAGGTGCTTTGCCGCTTCTTCCAGTTGGTCGCGTTCTTGTAATAAGTCCGCCATGGCCAAGTGAGGAAACGGTTCATCGGGGGCCACCTTCATCAGCTTCATCAGGAATTCTTCATTCAACGCGCGGTCCCGCTGCTCCCAGTAGGCATGAGCGAGATTCATGAGGATCACAGGGTTCGACTCGTCCAAATCTGCGGCCCGCTTGAACGCCTTAACGGAAGCCGGAGTTCCATCGAGCCGTTCCTGCTGCAATCCCAGATTGTTCCACAGGGTTGCGACAAAGGGCTTTGATTTTGCGTCGGACAGCACCGCTGGAGAAAGTTCTTTCAGTTTCGTTTCGGCGAGCGACAAGTTGTGTTTTTCGACTTCATCACGAATGGCCTCCAGCAGGCCTTCATGTGGGGTCGACGGTACTACGCTCTGGTCGAGTATACGAACCAATTTCGCCTCACTTCCTGGCGGCCTGCTCATCGGTGGAGCAGGCGGTGGAGCGAGCGGTTCGACGGTTTCCGCCGGTTGCCGCATCTGCGGCGGCAGAACAGGCTTCAAGAATAGGTTGTATCCGATCACCAGAGCCAGGCCGACTGCAAGCGGTATCAGAATATGTCCAATGTTGCGGCGGTACATGTGCGTATTGCAGTCTAGCACCCTAGGAAAACGTGACCAAGCAATCCGGCAAAACAGGTTGTGTGGGACCCGATATGAGGTTTGTTTGGTTCATTGAGCGCTGAGAAACGCTGTGTTACGATCCCTCAGCATATGCAGGCTCCCACCGAATCGAGTCCGCACACGTCGTTTCACGAGTGGTTGGACCGCATCGCGCGACCGATCGAGTTTGCGAGCAGAGATGATTGTGCCCATCTAGGTACTGTCACAAACCTGAGTACATTTATTTCGTCACAAGTCTTGTCCGCCCTTCGCCAAGGCGTTTTACCCCAGGCCATTGAAGCTCGTCTGATTTCATTGCGGGACCTCTTCATCGATTTTCAGGCGGCGCTTCCCTTCGATGAGCAACGTCGACGGTTGCAGGAGGCTACGGTACTGATTAAGGCGCTTCGGGCCGTGGGTCAACAGGAACTCATTCCGCGGAAGCACTCGCCAATGTGCGCTTCTTCTGGCTCCGAAGCGACGGATGCGCACCGGTCGGATCTTTGGAATCTTCCGATCCGATTCGTCAAAGGTGTCGGTCCGAGACGTACGAATGTCTTGCAACGATTGCATATCACGACGGTGGAGGATGCGCTCTGGACCATCCCCTGGCGCTATGAGGACCGATCGGTCATGACACCGATCGGAAATCTCGTGCCGGGGATGATGGCCTCGATCTGCGGGGTGATCAAACAATGCGAGGCGAGACGAACGAGAAATCGGCGATTGAGCGTATTGGAAGTGGGCATCGAAGATTCGTCCGGGCGCATGCAGGTGGTCTTCTTCAATCAACCCTATTTGGAGAAAGCTCTCAAGGTGGGGACCCGCGTGATGATGACCGGTCGGGTGCTCTCAGGTCGGCAAGGATGGATGGTCCCGCGAATAGAAGCGGCGCAATATGAAATCCTCGGAGAAGATGCAGATGCCGAATCGACGTTGCATGTCGGGCGAATCGTTCCGGTCTATCACGAAACCAAAGGATGGACCTCTCGCCAGATGCGGGTGTTGGTGAAGAACTTGTTAACGGATCATAGGAGTGACCTCCTTGATCATTTGCCCGTGCCTCTTCGAGCTCGGCAACGGTTGATCCCGATTCACGAAGCCTTCCATGATATCCATTTCCCCAAGACCGGCACCGATCTTCAGCTTCTCGACCGAGGGAAGACGGCGGCGCATCGGCGATTGGCGTTCGAGGAACTCCTCCTGCTCCAACTCGCCTTAGCCAACAGGCATCGAGCGGTGCACGAAGAGCGGAAGGAACTGCGGTTCAACCCGCGGACACCGCTTTTGCAACAGCTCGGCGGTCTCTTACCGTTTTGCCTGACGATGGCGCAAGATCGAGTCATTCGAGAAATATTCCGGGACATGATTTCGCCGCGTCCCATGAATCGTCTGGTGCAAGGCGATGTGGGGTCAGGAAAAACTGCGGTCGCTCTGCATGCATTGGTAATGGCCTGTGGGTCAGGCTATCAGGCCGCGCTGATGGCACCGACCGAGATCCTGGCGGAGCAGCACTATCGAAATCTTTCCGGAACGTTGCACGCGCTCGGACTTCACACGATTCTTATGCGCGGGGGAGAGAAAGCTTGGGTAAAGAAGGCGCAGACCGAAGGGCTGGCTTCAGGGGATATCCAGGTGGCGATTGGAACTCATGCCCTCATTCAACAGAAGGTGAGGTTCAAGAACTTGGGGTTGGTGGTGGTCGACGAGCAGCACAAGTTCGGTGTCCTGCAGCGCAAGACCCTGATCGACAAGGGCTACAAGCCGGACGTCCTGGTCTTGACCGCCACGCCCATTCCACGGACATTGGCGATGACGGTGTACGGTGACCTGGATGTATCAGTGATTGATATACTGCCCCCTGGCCGAAAGCCGGTGCGGACTTTTCTTTTTCATGAGGCTCAGCGCCGGCGTGCCTTTCAAATCATGCGGGATGAACTGCGTGCCGGCAGGCAAGCCTATGTGGTCTATCCGCTGGTGGAGGAATCGGAAAAGACCGACCTTCAGGCGGCCATTCAGGGGGTCGAACGGTTGCAGAACGGGGAATTATCCGAATTCCGTGTCGGCATGCTGCATGGGCGCATGAAAGCCGCGGAAAAGGAAGCGGTGATGACCGACTTTACAGCTGGAACGCTCCGGGTATTGGTCGCAACGACGGTCATCGAAGTGGGAGTCGACGTGCCGAATGCGACCGTCATCTTGATCGAACATGCCGAGCGGTTTGGTCTTGCCCAACTGCACCAATTACGCGGACGAGTAGGCCGGAGCGATCAGCAATCGTATTGCCTCTTGATGGCTCAAAATCCTGGGCGGAGGGGAATGCAGGTGGAAAGGTCTGTTGTAGGGAGTGAAGAATCTATGTCCACGGCAAGAGAACGGCTGGAGGCGCTCGTCCGGTCCCACGACGGCTTCGTCATTGCCGAAGACGATCTGCGGATTAGGGGCCCTGGAGAGTTCTTTGGATTACGCCAATGGGGGATGCCGGAGTTTCGTGTGGCGAATCTGGTGCGAGACGGTGACCTGTTGCTGCAAGCCAGACAGGAGGCCTTTTCGTTGTTGCAATCGGACCCGGGCTTGAAAGAGCCGGCCCATCAAGAATTGCGAAGTGCGATGCTGCGGAAATGGGAGAAGAAGCTCGAACTTGGATCGATAAGCTAGGACATCAATGGGAATCTTCCAGCGGCTGAAAGATGACGTGCGAGCCGGGATTGCCACCCTGCGATTGGGGACGGTCCACGCTGCCGGCCGCGCATTGGAAGAAACGGAGTTGCTCCGCATGAGGCTGGAACTCCGCAAACTCGACCAGCAACTTTCAGATCTTTACAAAGACATCGGTGAGCGGGCGGTGGACATGAAAGAGCGGGGCGAAACGGCGGAGCGGGTCGTATACGACGCCGAAATTCTGCGTCTCGTCAAAGAAATTGAGCTGCTCAAGGAGTCGCGGAAGAAACTGGAAGCAGAAATGGAAGAAATCCGGAACGAGCAATGACTGCCACGCCTCAGCGCACGCACCGCTTGGCCGGCATTGATATCGGCACCCTTACCTGTCGCTTGTTGATCGCAGACCTGCCTCCAGGACACCCTCTTCAAGAAATTTGGTCTGAACGGCGCATTCTCCGCTTGGGCGAGGGGGTCGATCAAACCAAACGCCTGAGTCCCGCCGCAATGGATCGGGTCATCCAGTGTCTACAAGAATGGCGGAATCTCGTCGATGATCATGATGTCGAGACATCGGCGGTCGTGGCCACGAGCGCTGTCCGAGACGCTGCGAATCGCAATGAATTTCTCGATCGTGTCAAACGAGAGACTGGGTTCGAGGTCGAGGTCATCTCAGGCGATGAAGAGGCCCGGCGGACGCTACTCGGCATTCGCTCCAGCTTGCCGGTCGGTGTGACGGATATCCTGGCGCTGGATATTGGAGGCGGCAGTACCGAATTCATTTTTGATCGTCTGGGACAGAAGCTGGTCGCCCGCTCGATCGATATCGGAGTGGTTCGCCTCAGCGAGCGCGTACTGCAACACGATCCTCCGACTAGTGAGGAAGTACACCAGGCAAGGGAATGGGTGATCGGAGAAACAAAAGCCGCTGCTGCAGGCATGGGTGACTATCGACCAGCCAGGTTTGTCGGCACGGCCGGCACGATTACTAGCCTCGCTGCCATGGCTCAGAAGCTCCCCACCTACGAACCAGCACGCATCCAGAACTATCGGCTGAAATTAAAAACGATTCGTGAATTGGAGCAGACACTGCTTAGCAGAACGAAGGCCCAACGGGTCGGCTTGCCAGGCTTAGAGAATAACCGCGAAGAAGTCATCGCCGCAGGAGCTATCATTATTCGGACGATCATGGAAACGCTGACAGAGAGCGAATGCCTTGTGAGTGACTTAGGATTGAGGGAAGGGGTGCTAATCGATCTGGCGATGCGGCTAGAAAATCGGTGAGCAAGGAACTGGGGGCAAAGGCGCTGGCGCTCTGTCAGTAACAAATATCCCTGAAAAGGTGACTTTTCAAGTAGGGCACCATAACATTCGTGGTCATGGTATCCGAAGGGCGGTTGAAATGACTCCAAGCCAAGCCCGGATCCTAGACGATATGCTTCTTGAACTGGCAGTGCGACACAGTTAGGCGCTGCTGGATTCAAAGACGGCCTTCTACCGTTGAGAATTCCACGATAGCCTTTCTGCCTCGTGAACAAGGCGTTCGGCGCGCCGCCGGGTTTTCTGGTGAATCAGATGGTTTCTTGTACCGGCCCAGAGAGGAGTGTAAGATCGGCCCGATCTGCCAATACATTCGAGAACGGTTCGTTTAGAATGAAACGCACGCAATATAAGATTCAACCCGAGGCACGCGAGTCACTGGTTCGTCGTCTCTCGGATGAACTGGAGAAAGAACCCACGGTTACGTTTGGCTATCTCTATGGGTCGGTGCTTGATTCCGATACCGTGCATGATGTTGATGTCGGTCTGTATCTTCGTGAGTCCGAGGCTGCGACAAACGCAGCGATTGCCGTAGATCTTTCCAATCACCTCACCGCTCGAGTCGGGATACCGGTGGATGTTCGCGTGCTGAATGAGGCGCCGCTGTCGTTTGTGTATCATGTTCTACGTGGGCATCTGCTCGTCTGCCGGGATGAAGCGTGTCTGACTGAGATGTTGGAAGACGTCGCTCGGCGTTATCTCGACCTTGCGCCGTTGCTTCGTCAAGGCACGAAGGACGCCTTCGCCGCATGAGTCTCAATCCGGATCTCATCCGGGCCCGGTGCGCTGAAATCGATTCATCTATAAGTCGCCTCGAAGAGTTTCGCGGGCTTTCCCGCGAACAATTTCTTTCCAATCAAGATACTCTCGATGTGGCATGCTATCGATTGCTCATCGCGATTGAAGCGGCATTAGCGCTTTGTTTTCATGTCTCGGCGAAACGGTTGCATCAAGTTCCTGAGGAGTATGCCGGTTGCTTCAGCACTCTGGAACAAGCGGGACTGATCACGGCGGATCTCTCCAGCCGTTTGCAACAAATGGCGCGTTTCAGAAATCTGCTCGTGCATGTGTACTGGAAGGTCAATTACGGGCAGGTGTATGACTTCATTGCGACACGCCTCGAAGATCGTCGTGCATTCCGTGCAGCCATCGCCGGATTGGTTTAACGGTTCACGCCTTACTTCTGCGAATACCATCAATAACTTTTGCTTTCAGGCGCACCAGGTGGGCCAATCCTCCGGGATCAACGAAACTGCATCTTCTTCCCGCGCATATTCTGCTGAAGGACTATTGCAAGTCTCATTCTGTCGTACCGCAGCCATCCTCTTTGCACTTAGAACTAAAATTTACGTTTCATTGAGAGGCATGTATGGCAGCATGTGTGTCAGCACTACGGAGTTCATCGGGGCGAGGTCAAGACAGAGGCGATCATCAAGGGCTAAGCATCGAAGTCCTGTCCGATTGCAAGGGCGACCATTACGGCACATGCTCAATGGCAAGAGGATGCACATAAGTATGACCGCTAATATCAAATCAGCCGCTAAAGTCGCTCTTAAGTCCTGGTTGAGCTATTCATACGACCATTCTGCTGACGTCGGAGATGCCAGGAGAATCCTGAAAAATGTGGAGAGCTATAAAGGCATGACGAGCAGCAGGGACCTGAAGTTGTGCGACGACTATGCCGTGGAGGTCTTCGGCCATAAACACTTTGCCCCTTGGCTGTATGTCTATACGGCGGTGTCCGGCGGGTTCAAAGAAGGGTGGATACCCGAAAACTACTATTGCTCGGTCGTGGTGCCTAAGCTTCAAGGGCGGTATGGACGGCTTTCAGAATCCAGAGGCCTTAACGCCGTCATGCTTCAGAGTGAAGCTTTTCCGGACCTGCTCGCCTACGTGAACGGACTCTTTTTTGACACGGCCTACCAATTCGTGGCGCCGGAAGCGGTGAAAGAACGACTGTTCAAGGAGCATGAGCGAGTCGTGTTCAAACTCGATAGCTCGCTCCAAGGGAAAGGAATCCATTTTTTCACGCGCGAGTCGTTCAGT
>CAYXKP010000088.1:0-17180 GCA_964465695.1 uncultured Nitrospira sp. | reverse complement strand
AATCGAGGCAAGCTTGGCCGGAAGAATCGTTCGCAGAGGGCGAAGTCCGATTCCATCGTCCGCTCGTGCTGCCGTCAGAAAGATGATTAAACCGGACAGACAGAGTAAAGACAGGAAGCGCATGACACGCCTAGTTGGACGGTGCGCACGCGACGGCTCGATCGTAAGCAGCCGTCAGACACTCCACACCTGGATGATTGTCGGCAAGGACTCCGATATCAATGAGAACCGCGAGCCGAGGGGCAGGATTGAGTCGGCGCAGACAGGATTGAGTCAGACCATCCGTGGCTAACGCTTTCCCATAGGTTTCCAGCCAAGACTCCGTCACAGCGCGCACACCCGTATCGGTGGATTTCAGTCGGCCTAATCGTACTTGCTGCACAAGCTTGATCAGCGGATCGGATTGAGCGATGATCGAGATCGCGCGTTGCACCGCCTGTTCATCCTGCGTGCCCATAGTCAGCCCATATTGTTCATGACGGTTCTCGACGAAACCGCCAAGGCGCCACGCGAGGTCCGCGGCTCGAAGAATAAGTCGAGCCACGCCTGCGGACACCGGCAAGATGGTGAACCGGCGGTGTCTTGGCATGCGGAGCCCTGAGAGCCCTGAACGCCGGACCACTGCGGCCAAGCTTGTCGCAGCCGCGTCTCGACGGTTGCAGTAGAAGCGCGCATGAATAATGCGGGCTAGTTCATCGAGCAAGCGCCCGGCCCGCGGGGATCACCGCAACTGCCGCAGGCGCCTGGACCGGCTGAAGATGCCCAGCTGGTCGTAGCTCCGACTCCAAAGGCGGAGAACTGCTTATCCAGTTTGGTTGTCTTGCACTGGGGACAGGCCGCCTCAACCGATCCTTGAATCAGCTGCTCAAAACGGTGATTGCATTCGCGACACACATATTCGAAGATAGGCATAGCGAGGGCTCCTTCTGTTGCCAAAAGCATTATAAAATCACGCCGACTGAATCGCAACGACAGGATCGTATGTACCAGGAAGACAAAACGTTTACCATTCGCTTCACGCTGGAGGCCTCGTTTCCGGACGACTATACCGGAGATGAAGATGAACGCAATTGGCTGCAGGAGTGGGAAGCTCGGATTAAACCGCAACTGCTCAAGTCCGTCTTTGAGTCGCTCCGCAGGCATGACGGGTGGGCATCGCACATCCGCAACCGAGGCGTATCTCCGGCCGACGAAATTGAAATCGTCGTGACCAAGGATTTTCACAACCTCTTCCCTTCTCGCTGAAACGATGAACGCCTCGGACGAAGACCTCGGTCTCTATGTTCATATTCCGTTTTGTCGCCGCCGTTGCCACTTTTGCGCCTTCTACCTGGAAATCGCTCGATCCGATCGCATGGCCCTATTCCATTCCGCCCTCATCCAAGAAATTTCCCTCTATTACCGGCAAGAACTTTGGAACAGCCGCGCTCTGCGGACTATCTATTTCGGTGGCGGGACACCGACCTCCCTTCCAGCCAAGCAGTTGGCTGCCCTTCTGTCTCTGATTCGAGCCACTTGGCCGACCGACGGCACGGCGGAGATCACAGTAGAGGCACACCCCTCTTCCGTCACCGTAAGAGATCTTACAATCTTGGCTGATGCCGGATTCAATCGGATCAGCTTTGGAGCGGAGTCCATGGCGGACATGGATCTCATCTCCATTGGCCGTTTTGGGCGAGTGCAGGATACGACGGTTGCAGTGCAGGCCGCGCGCCGGGCCGGGTTCGAAAATATCAACCTCGATCTGATGTACGGGTTGCCGGGCCAATCATTGCAAAATTGGATGCGCACCTTGGAATCGCTCATGACACTGGCCCCATCGCATATCTCCTGCTATGCTCTGACCGTTGAGGAAGACACCAGGCTTGCGCAGAACATCGTTCAGAATTTTGTCTCCCCCCCAGATGAAACGCTTCAGATCGACATGGAAGCGGCGGCAGAGCGTTTTCTTGGCGAAGCGGGATTTTCTCGCTACGAAATTTCCAATTATGCCAAACCCGACTATGCTTGTCGCCATAACCTCCTCTACTGGACCGGTGGCGAGTATCTTGGTCTTGGCCCCAGCGCGCAGTCCTATCTCCACGGAATCCGGTTTGGAAATGTAGCGGATCTCGAAGCCTATGCCGCATGCTTGAACGACAACCGTCTACCGACGACCGACCGCACAACCCTCTCGGCATCGGAGCGCCAGCGAGATGCCCTTGTGTTCGGCTTGCGTCTTCTTCGTGGTGTCCCCAGAAAAGCCATCACAGCCGCGGAACGAGATCATCAGATTGACGAACTTATCTCGAAAGGCCTGCTCGATGCCGATCAGGATCGGATACGATTGACTTCCTTGGGTCGGCGTTACGCTGATACGGTGGCGGAGCAGCTGTTCTGAGTGGTCCAAGAACCATCACATCGAACATCAGGAATGATGGCTGGGCCATCTCGAGGTCCGGTCGGCGAGCGTCTTTCGCCGATTGACAAGACGGTCACAATTAGAGAAGACTACACAGATGCAGAAGAATACACAGAGTTATCGGGAGGAACCGCATGCCGGTCAACATGGATCCGTCAAAGAAGCGCCGCCGTCCCCAGACGATCACTGCATCTGCCGATGAGGACGGGAGGTCCGACGTCACATCGACACCGTCACGGCAAACCTTTGGAGAAGAAACGGAAGCGGATCGTGAAAAGGATTTGGCTGATGCCGAGTTGAAAAACCTATGGGACGCAACCGAAGTGATTGATATGGATACGGTTTAATCTCTGCAGATTTCCATCGATTCAGAGTTGAACAATCTCCGCCAGACCTCTAGAAGCCCGCTCCATGCCGATACCTTCCACGCCACAGACCATTCCTGAAACTACCGAAGATGTGCAGATCGGTTCGGGAACCGGATTTGAGTCTCGTGTCGTCGTCTACAATTGCGACTGTCACACCTACCAGCAAGTGATCGAGCTATTTTGCCGATTTATTCCAGCGATGACCTCGACCAAGGCGTTTGAGTTGGCCTATCGGATTGACCATGATGGAGAAGCCATTGTTTTCACTGGATCGACAGAACAGGCGGATGATATTGCGGCAAAACTTGCGGGAGGCGGATTAAGAGTGTCCGTGCAGTAATCCAATCTCTATTACTTACGTTTAGATGTGTTCTTGGCCGATTTTTTATGGATGCTTGTCGGCTCTTTCTTCACAGCGATCTTATTAGCGGCCTTGTCCGGTTTCTTCGCTGCCTTCGAAGTGCTCGATTTTTCACTTTTCTCCGCAGTCTTTGACTTGCTGTTCTTCACGGGAGTCAGATAGGTGGAGGTTCGGTTGACCTTGGCCAATTGGTCTCCGCTGAGCACCCGCACTTGATAGAGCTCGAACAGTTTGCTGATGGCTTTCGTGTCGCCTCGTCTTGCCGCATTCAAAAGTTTGCGGCGTTGATTCATTTCCTCTTCTTCGGTATGTGAAGCAGCTCGTCGTTCCATGCCCATCCTTCCTCAACGCAAGCTGACCGGCAGAAGACGGCGCAGCGGTTCAATACCTCAGCCTAAAAATTGTCGAAGTATATCAGAAGTATGATGATTTTTGGAATATCGAATGTTGCGGCGCCGCCCAAGGAATCCTAAAGCGTTCGCGCTTCCAAGTCCCCGCGGCCCGGGGATTTCACTATTGAGTGCGGTTGCACACGCCGGTATAAGTGTGTATCGTCAATGCATTCATATGAGGAGATGCACCATGGAGCCTAAACAAGAATCTTCGACCGTCACGGATGACCCTCAAGCGCGCGATCTGCTCCGCCAAGCGTTCGAAGGAACCGCACGGTGGCCAAGGGACTTTAAGGGGTTTACGGCGGACCTCACGGTCAACATCGACGGGAAAGAAACCACCGGCCCCGTCATCGTCAAGAGCCCCCGAGAGGTATCCGTTCAACTGAGCGACGGCGTGATTCAAAAATGGGCGCAAGAGCAACTGGGCATGATCGCGGTCCATCGGGGACCACGGAACTTTGAAGAGTCCGACGGAAAGTATACCTTGACGATGGAGGAAGATGGTCATCCGTTCGGCACCAAACTGATTATCCACGGCTCCAATTCCTTTTACCGGATCAAGGACAACCGGATCACACAGATCAACAGAAAAATGGCCCATCCCGGCATGAACCCGTTCGCCTTTACGATCAACGTCGAGGAGAGCGCGATCACACAGGACCGGAAGCATCTCACGACCAAGTACACCGTCTATTACTATTCGCCGACCGACGGCAAGTTGACCAACGTAGAGAGCTTCACCGACACCCATGTCCGCATCGGTTCGTGCGACCTTCCATCGACCAGGCGGATTATTGCCTATGAAGATGGCCGGGTCGTCGTGAAGTACCTCACCTTCAAGAACCACAAGCTGCTTTAAATCATGGACTTGCGAAAAGGTTTTCCCCGCAGCATGCGATTCAAGCTCGGGGGTTACGTTCACCTCGCCCGCATGATCGACAAATGCCGAGCCGTGCTGGCGGGCACCGAAGGCGAGTACATCTATCCCTGCCCGATGGATGAACGACTGATGGAGTTTGCGGGAATTACCGGCGAGCGATTCACGGCTGCGGTCAAAGCCAATCCAACCGACGAGGGAGTCGTGAATTGGCTCAAGCAAAACGCAAAACCGCACCAGCCTGCCGAATTGGAAGAATGGAACCGGAAACTGCTGGCACGCGGACCGAGTTCTCCGGAGAGTGCGGCCAAGTTCAAAACATACCTGGCCGCCGTCGATCCATCACGCACGGATATTACGGCTTGGGCGGATCTGCAAGACCTCGAAGAAGGGCGGATCGTTCCGCGGCGGGATCCAGCGTCTCAGTCCGTCTAGCGCGTTATCCTTCTGTTTCCTGCATGGGTAACTCCCTTTAGCTCCCCTCCCGGATACGCTTCAAATACTCCTTGGTAAAGTCGATTCGCAGTTCGATGAACAGCGGTAAATGGTCGGACATCTGCCATGTCCGCCACTCCTCGGTAAAATACGTTTTCCGCTTGGCCGAGGTATCGGGCCATTTGCCGTTCGCCTTTCCGAGGGGAAAGTACGTTTCGGCCTCGTCGTCTTTGTAGACGGCCTTATAATAATTCAGCACACCCGCGTTGTGTTCACTCGGCCCGAGCTCCAGCTCACCCTTGCGGACCAAAAACGCGATTTGGTCGTAATGCTTGTCCCTTCCAAGGTTACTCGTCCAGCGTAGTTCGTCGTTATCCAGCGTCAAGTCAGCCGGCAGGATGAATTTGTGCTTCTTGAGCGCTTTCATCGTGTCGTCGTCCGGACTGACCACGTTCATGTCGCCGAGCAGAATATAATTTTGCCCGTCCGCGTCCGCGCGTTTCTTCAGACACTTTGCAATCGCGTCGATCTCCGCCACGCGTCGTGTGTATCCTTCTCCGGAGTCGTCGCCGTAGTACAGATGCACCGTACAGAGATTGAACTTGAACCAGCCGGACTGGAACCGGACAAGAAAAGGACTGCGGGCAAACTGGTGTCCGCCGTCGAGAAGGGACGACTTGGGCAGGACAATTTCTCCCGCGATGTGCTTGAACTGCACCTTGTTCGAGTCAAACAGGAACACCATCCGCTCGCCGTTTCCGGAAGGTCCTTCGGTGATGTCTGTGGCGATGTACCGCCACGAAGGGCCGAGCAGGTCCATCACCTTCTCGAAAGGCCCCATGTCTTCGTTGACTTCTTGCATGGCTACCAAATCGAAGGCGGCAATGACCTCGGCAATATAGTGAAACGATTCCGCGATTCGCGGCCCTTGCCGGAACTTATTCGAATCGAAGTCACGAACATTCCAGGTTGCCAGCAGCAGCGTGCGGGAAGCCGTCCGGTGCGGCACAGCGTGAGCTATGTAGTTCCGCAAGGCCGAAATGTGATCAATAGCCCGTTCACGGTCGTCCTTCTTCCACCGCTTGAGTTGCCAATACATCGGCATGGAAGCCTCCGCATCCTGTGTGTTGCCGCCGTCAGACTGTGTTGACCGCCTGGGATTATAGTCTTGTGTTTGATGAAGTGCCTCACAGCCGGGTGCTCACCTAACTACCCGTAGGCAGACAGCCTAGTCAGCATCAGTAGGTAAGCGCCGGGTATTGGCCGAGATACGTAGGTTGCTCCGCCTGTGCCACCATGAAATGCGCTACGTCCGCACGCGAAATAGCGCCCACCCGCATGCCGTGGGTTAGGTGACCCAGCACGCGATAGTGGCCCGTCATGGTGCCGTTGGTCAACCGGCCCGGACGCACGATTTCCCAGCGGGGATAGGCTTCGGCAACCAGACGTTCCTGCTCGCTTTTGTCTGCATAGACTTTCTTGAGGAGCAGCGTGAAGAAGATTTTCATAAGAAGCGAGTTGTAGTTCCAGCTGTCGCCTGCACCGAAACCGGTGAGCACGAGGAGCGGCGCGGAGGAACCGGAGTCTTGGAGGACGCGCAACAAGATTCGAGCGGAGTCGGAAAACAGAGTGGTGGCGAGGGGACTCTTCACGCCGATCGTCACCAGGATGGCGTCGGCCCCCTCCACTGCGGCCCGTACATCATGTGTGTTGGTCGCACTGCCCTGCACCCTTTTCAGTTTTGCGTGATCCGGGAGCGGAACGCTCCGGCGTGACAAGACCGTGACCTGATGCCCTTTTTCAAGGGCGAGGCGTGTCGCTTGAAGCCCCACTCCGGCTGACGCTCCGATGATGGTGATGTTCATTACTCCACCCCTCATGACATTCTACTGTCTTGACGCATACAGATCTATGGCGAGATGGAGAGGCAAGAGACAGTGCAGCCTGGAAGAAAAGGGCTTAGCTCTTCATCGTTAGGCTCACCGCGTGACATGGCAGGCAACAGTTTGCCTGTCCTACCGGCCTAGGTTTTCCCAGAAGCGGCGTCGATTGGCAATGTTCGGGAAAACGAGCTGTCCTTCGTAGAGGGTAAACGGCTGAGAAATACGCTCATGACCATCCAGCAGCAGATTGAGCATTTTCCCTTCGACGCTCCATGTACCAGCCGTCGGCGCGGAACGCCCGGAAGCCGTCACGATCCAGTTCTCCACCGTCCCGTCGGCATGTAAGGCCAGATGTTCGTCCTCCGGCTGCTCGAACACAATGGTGGTTTTCCGCCAGTGCCCCACGAGAACACGCGCACTTTCGGTGATTGTTGCAGCCGGCTGTGTGCGTTCAGGAATCACCGCGCTCTGGGCCATCAGAACAGGGGGGCTTTCCCAGAGGTGGTCGACTTCTGATGCCTGCGTAGCATTCACGCCTATCATGTTGGCCAGCGCCGTCGCGATAGAGAACATGCAGACTCGCAGGGCATCGAGTTTCATGACGCACCTCCTCGTTGAGCCATTAAGGTGGTCCCCCTTACTTACTCTTTCGTTTCATCGATTGCGTCGCATTCTCAGCCAGTTTGTCGATTCGGTCAAGCGCCGTTAACATGATCGTCCTCCATACTAGTGCCACGCTCGGGCCTGCTTGCGTGGGCCAGGATGAATCGTCTGACTTCTGTCTGAACAGCGGCCTGTTCGACGGCAAGAAGGAGATGGCCCCCTCGGGCGAAGGAAACTAAGCGGGCTCCAGGGATGTTAGCCGCCGCATACTCCGCATTGTGATAGAGCTGAAGTTTGTCGTCCATGGCATGGACGATGAGCGTAGGGACTCGAATTTCGGCCACCCGCTCATTGGGCATCGCGGCCTTGTTATCGAAGGCCACACCGGCATAACGAGGAAAGACCGGAGCCATGTCGTCGATCACCTTATTGACCACGGTACGCTGCGCTGTGGTGAGGGTTGCGATCACGTTCTCGCCAGCGCCCATCAATTGCAGCAGTCGCTTGCGTAGAAACTTCCTTAGAACCCAATACAAGATCTCAAACTTGAAGATCATCGTGAGCGCGTCGCCCTTTTGGTTCGCTTCCGCCTGACTCGTATCTGAGGATGATGCAACCCCGCACGACAGAAGTGTCAGCGAGGACACGCGCTCCGGATACCGCGCGGCAAAGAGAATGGCTGATGGGCCACCGTGGGACAGTGCCAAAACCGCAACTGTCTGCAGGCCAAGATTATCAAGAAGGTAAGTATAGGCCTTTGCCTGGTCCTCGAACGTCGCGCCTTTTTGAAAGGTCGAGCGGAGATAGCCAAAGCGAGAGGGCGCAATCCAGGCGAACTCATCGCCCAATATCGTCTTTGCAATCAATTCGCCTTGGTCGTACCCTCCTCCGCTTCCGTGAATAACCAGAACAGGAATGCCTGCCCCTCCTCGCTTGAATTCAATGTCTCCCAATGGGGAAGACCTGAGAGCACTATTGCCTGAGATTCGTGTATAGGCCTGCTTGGTGTCTATTCCAAACCAGATCGCGACGACAACACCGCTGGCAACCAAGGAAAAGAGAATCCAAAGCGAGGAAGACATGAAACGTATAAGCAGCGCGTGACCTGAGAGGCCTCACAGTTTGTGAACCGTACGGCTCCAGGAGCTACTGAATGGTCAGGCCGAGACGCTGTTCGATGGTCCGGACACGCTGCTCCAAGCGTTCCACGCGTTCCTGAATCTGACCATAGGAGATGTGGATGAGTGCGCGTGTTTCTCGGAATTGTTCTTCAAGGAAGGATCGGTCTTCGGCATGACGCCTGTCGAGATGCATCTGAAATCCTTCGGCAACAAGCTGAAGCTCGTCGCGGAACCCCTCCGCCAGAACACCAGCATGCCGTTTGGAATCCGCGAGATCTCCTCGAAGAGAGTCGGTCGCTGCAGCGATGAGTTGCTGGATTTGTGCGAGCGATTCTTGATCCATGATCTCCTGGAGAAGACCGGCGAAGTCTAGAGACCGACGAAGAAGAAGTCAATGAGGCTATTCGATGGACAGTTCCATTACCTTGAAGGATGTGCAGCCTATGTGCTCGGATCATGACTGCGGCTTAGAACTTCTCTCCAAACAACTTGCAAGACCCCGAAGCGCTTTGCTTCCATCGCCGACATAGAGTGAGCCCTGCATGTGGCCAGCCGCTTCGGCTGCAGTGGCGCCAATCGGTGCAGCGCCGCCGCCGTCAACGAACAAACGGACCTTGCTGATAGCCCAGCAGCGTCTTCCGACAGCGGCCGATGACATCGGACTCCGTCATCGGCTCGACTTTTCCGTCTTGGTGAAAGAGAATCAAGCAGAGGAGCGTCCGTTCACCTCCTCGAAGAGTAGCCCCGCTTCCCAGCAATGGTACTTGGTGGTTGTCAGAGGTTGGAATCGAGCCCGTGGGTCTTCACGAGGTTCTCGATTGAATTGAAATCGATGGTCAGTCCATAGCGTTCATTGAGGGCAACGAGCTGGTTCATGCCGGCCATGCCGTGCGCTCCCCAAATCTCGGCGAACTCGACGAAGTAATGCTCAAAGCCAGAGGGTGAAATCACTTCCAGCAGACGCGCCGGTTCGTCGCCAGCATTCCAGAAGGAATGCCAGACGTTCTTCGGCTTGTAGATGAGGTCACCAGGCTCTCCGTAGATTACCTTGTCCCCGAGCTGGAAGCCCCAGCGTCCTTCGAGAATGAACGAGTACTCGTCCTCCCGGGTGTGGATGTGCATAGGCGCAGCCAGTCCACGTGGAATGATGGGATGCTCGATGAGACCGAAACGCCCGTCCGAGTCGGCGCCATCCATGACAAACCTTGCGCCCATGGCTATGAGCTGGCCGGTTTTTGTCTTTTTGGCCGGGGCGACCGGGTTCTCAACGCTGAGGTTGATGAAGCTCACGGGGATCTCTCCGTATCTTTCATTTCGTCTCACGTCATCTGAGGAGGAAATGAAGCTACAGGATTTCTTCGCACGCAGTCAATAGACGTGCGAGCAAAGGGAGGTGTTCCTTGTCGAAACTCCGGCCAGATATTTGGAGCTTCCCGTATTCGATAATGGCAGCGGTAATTTCCTGAAAGAATGATTCCCCGAGCCCATGTCGTTTCCTCTCGTACCATTGTTCGGCTCGTTCTAACTCAGCAAGTGCTTTGGGATGAAATTCGAGAGGGAGTTTATCAGGCATGTCGCAGCCTCCTCTGCACCTCCTCCCGAGGAACGGTCTTCACTTCGCCGCGGTCGATCTGCTGAAGCCGTCGCTGCACTTCCTCTTGCCATGCCTGCTCGACCTCGGCATCCGGCCAGCGAACTGCCTAATAAACTGCCAGCGCGGTGTGATGCAGGCTGCTACGACGTAAAAGTCACAAGTCGTCTTGGAGGGAGGCACTTAAGCTGAGTCCTCAAGAACGTGCTGAAGTGGCAGAGGAACTGATTGTGAGTCTGGATGAGGGACAAAATACCCGCCGTTGATAACCTTCGCAAATTCGGCCTCGTCTCGAAGTGCCCCAAATGCCTCATTGTAGATAAGGTCTCACGTCAAACCGGCCGATCCGGCCGTCGTTTGCCACAATGGAGAGCACCCAGTTTGGTTCTGCCTGCAGCTCTGCGACTCTCAATGGTCAAATCCTTTAATTTCAAAGGACCATTTTCCCTGTCCCGCTCGCGCAATTAACTCTTTTAGCCCATTCAAACCGAACATCCCCGGCACCAGTTCGTTGCCCACGATGAAGCCGGGAGTTCCCGAAATGTCGAGTTCGCGGGCGAGCGCTCGGTTCTTTGCAATGACGGCCTGCCACTTGGGATGGGCCAGGCCTGCTTCCGTTATACGGAGCCAATTTTCAGGCTGCGTCGGTTTCGACCTTGCCGGGAAGCTTGCGGAGTATCAGTTGTTGTAGTTCGACCTTGTTGGTGGCATTGTCGATATCAATCTCCACCAGCCGGCCGCTCGAATCGTAATCAAGGACGACGCCTTCGGAAACTTCGCGACTTTCCACGCTCGGTCTTTCAGAAAGATCGACATACAGCGAATCCGTATCTGGATGATAATTGAGCTTCATGGTGTAAATCCTCGATATGGAAATGCATTGTGAATCGTCATCTTGTCTTCAAGCGTCACGACTCTTAGGTAGCGGCCGCCAAGTTCCGGGATCGCAGCCCAAAAGCGGTATCGGTTGTGTTCCTACTGTTCTGAACGAATGGAATGCTCCAGTACGAATATGCACCACTCCTTCTTTATGTATGGGCGCTTCTGGAGAACCTCCTGTTCGAAATATTCAGTGAACTTATACTGAGCCATGATCCTTTTCGTGACATAACAAGTGGTCAGCTCAAGTCGCCGGTGTATCGCAAACAAGTCTACTGAAAAGTTCGGTGTTTATCTACTGTTCGGCTCGCCCATCCAAGGTTTGCATACATTTCCACGATCCATCATTTTCCCTGTCCCGCCCGAGCTATTAACTCCTTCAACCCATTCAAGTCCAACATCCCTGGCACCAGTTCGTTGCCCACGATGAAGCCAGGTGTCCCTGAGATACCAAGCTCACGGGCGAGCGCTCGGTTCTTTGCAATGACGGCCTGCCACTTGGGATGGGCCATGTCGGCCTCCAATCGTTTCGCGTCGAGGCCGACACCGACGGCGATCTTCAAGATGGCTTCCTTAGTCATGTCGGCATGGGACGCGAGCAACGCTTCGTGGAAGACTTGGTGCTTGCCTTGAGCCTGAGACGCGAGGGCGGCCTTGGCCGCGAGTTCAGACGATTCACCCAGAATTGGGAAATCTTTGTAGACCACCCGCACCCGAGGATCAATCTTTTGGAGCTCTGTGACGGCCGACGCCGCCTTCTTACAGTAGCCGCAGCGATAGTCATAGAACTCCACCAGGGTGATCTCGCCCTTCGGATTGCCGCTGACGGGTGACGCCGGATCGTGCAGGAGTTCCTGCTGCTTTGTCGCGAGAGCCGCTTTATGACGCTCCTGCAGTTCTGTTTCACGTTTGGCCAGCAGTCCCTGCAGCGATTGTTCGATCACTTCCGGATGGGCACGAATGTAGCGTTCGATCGCGACATCGATGACCTCGTGAGAAATGGCCGATGTACCCTTGGTTTCTTTGGACGTGGTGGAGCAACCGGGCAGGGCCAGAATCATGGCTACAAGTGAGATCAACGACAACCGAGCATTACGACAGATTGCAGTACTATTCATGGAAGAATTCTCCTGTAAGAGGCAATGATCCCCGGCTCCTAACGATATACTTCACGACGATGGCCCACTTTTACCACGAGGACAAGCAGCCGATCATCTTCAACGGCATAGACGATGCGATAGTCTCCTACCCGAATACGGTAGAGTTGATCAGCGCCGCTCAGTTTTTCAGATCCATGAGGACGAGGCATTGCGGCCAGGGACTCGATTCGTGATTTGAGCCGCTGTTGAATCTGTGATGGCAGGTTTCTGAACTGGCGATCGGCTTGGCGAGAGAACTCGATCTGATACGGCACCACATCAACTCATAAGCCAAGGTCTCGCTTGATTTTCTTCCACGCGACCGTGCCTTCTCGCTTCACACTCGCCAATGCCGCCCGAGCCTCATCGAGATCCAGCCGATCTTCGATCTCTTCAAGT
The DNA here is from genome assembly GCA_964465695.1 of uncultured Nitrospira sp. Taxonomy (GTDB): domain Bacteria; phylum Nitrospirota; class Nitrospiria; order Nitrospirales; family Nitrospiraceae; genus Nitrospira_D. The sequence goes on along the minus strand of CAYXKP010000088.1, from coordinate 4,728 downwards.
AGTTGCACATCCTCGATCGGCACAACGGCCGCCATATCCTTACCTCGGTTGGTAACCATCACCCGACGCTTCGTGCGAGCCGTTCGCGCAAGAATTTGGCCTAATTGTTTCTTAGCCTGGGCACTATTCACCCTGGTCATCACGCTTTCCCTTTTCATGCCGTGAGTATAGCTGAATGAGAAATTTGATGAAAGCAAGCTCATGACTATCTATACCCCTCCCCGCTCGTGCCGCCGCCGAAGCCGCCCCAGTTGCCGCCGAAGCCGCCTTGGCCGGTTCCCCAATATTCGCCTTTCTGAATGCGCCGATAGGGGTGCCGGAGATCGGGACGGCTGATCCACCAAAAAAACACCACGACGGCCAAGGTGGTACCGAGCGTAATCCAAACTCCAAGCCCCTTGATTCGAGGCCGTGTCGGGGTATCGAGCCGCACCTCTTGCGCCGGCGTCGCCAATGCAACGGCCGTTCGATACAACCCTTCCCCGAAATGCCCTCGCTCGATCGCGGGCTGAAGATAGTCGCGGCTGACCTCGCTCCTCACCGCCGGCGTGATGACAGGGAACATCTTGCGTCCCAACGCCATCGCGGCTTGTCGCTCCTGCACCGCCACCAAAACCATGAGCCCATGCTCCTGCTGAGTTGAACCGATTTGCCATTTTTCATACAGCGCGTCTGCATAGTGTTTGGCCGACGGATAGGGCTTGATGCTGGGCACTGTCACAATGACCATCTCCACGCCGCTTTTCTTCTCAAGATCGATGCACACCGAGCGGATACGGTCTTTCCACCGCGGTTCCACCACCTGGGCATGGTCACTGACATATCCGATGGGACTGGGAAGGGGGATACGTTCTTTAGGCCGGTCATAGAGCGACGCTCGCGCCTCTGCGGCCCAGAACATGAGCATCACACTGAAGAACGCGATTCCTATTGCTTGGACCTCCGATCGAGCCATCACCGTACGATCCGCGCTTCGGCGACGGTCACGAGCTTCGTCAGACTTTCAAGATAGCGGTCCATGAGCCTGGGAATCTCTTTCTGGCCTGGAGAAATCTGTCCGCGCTTGAGCAAGAGCGCGTCGTGAAGCCCGGCAAGATTGATCGTCAGATGAGATTCGACATCTTGGATGAGGGAATCCCCATGCGAGAGCACGGGCCGCGACAGCAGCCGTTGCAGACCCCGAAGCACCGGTAAGAGCGCGGTGATGGAGAGCGACAAGAGAATGGTCATGGCCTCTTCGGTGCTTCGTCCCTCCACCAGCCGCTGACGGAGGCGGAGCAGATTGCCCCGCAACGTCTGGAGAACTTCTGCGGCCAAGTAACGGTCGTCGATCTTCAAGCCGACGAAGGGATCTTGTCCCCATAGGAGTCGATGCCAGTCGTGGATGTCTTGGTATTCCAGCGGGAAGGCACGCGAAGCGGATTGAAGATCAGCCGCCGTCAGAAACAGGGGCACCACCACTTGCTCCTTGGCCCAGCGCTGATGAATGGGATCATATTTTTTCAGCACCGAGAGGTCATAGGACGACATCACCAACAGCAGATTGAGATTGGAGCGGCCCTGCAAAAATTCTCCTCGCACCGCACTGCCGTATAACAGAATTCCTTCCAATTCATTGCCATAGCCCTTTGTCACATCCTTCACGTATGACTTTAAGAGTTTTTGCGTCTCCTCAGGCAACCCGTCTATCGTCCAGTCTACCGACTGCATGGGATTATCGAATACCTTTCGCCGCCGTATCGGGGGCTGAAAGATCCGGGAAGAATCCTGCTGCTATCAGGCGATCCATCATGCCGAAGGGGGGCTCTTTGCGGAGTCCGGCCGTGGTCGATAAGACACGATACCGGAGTCGCGGGTTACGGTCCAACGTACTGAACACGCGGTCCCGGAGAAAGGCGATGATCGGATTGGCCGTGTTCCAAAAAAGCACCTGTTCATCGGCCAACTTTTGCAACATCGTGACGTGAAGCCGTCGCGCATCCTCATAGCGTTTGAGCCTGGCGGCAGAGTAATCATTCGACGCCAAACATTCCGGCAGAAGATCGGCCAGCGTCATCGCATCCACCATCGCCTGCATGCGGCCTTGCGACGCGTGAGGATTCATGGCATGTGCCGCATCCCCGATCAGCACCGCTCCGTCGGCCACCCAGATCGGTGTACGGACACGTCCGGTCGGCATGAATGCGGTCTGTTTCCAGTCGGTTAACGTACGGAAGGTGGCTTCACTCGACGGATCGATCGCGATCCATGCGTTCTGCAGAGCCGCAATGCCTTGTGCCTTCACACGGTCATACGAGCCGGTCTTGATCATGTAGAAAAGGTAGACTTTGTTACCGGCAGCCGGAAACATCCCCAGGATCGTCCCTTTACCCACAAAGTACTTCGCTTCCGAGATCGGAATCGCCGCGTCGACAATGGCGATCAAATACCCTTGCGGATAAAGATGGAGATCGGCTGGGATCTGCAAAGCCTCTCGAACTTTTGAAAATGCACCATCGGCTCCAACGACCACCTTGGCCTTCATGGTCACGAGGTCTCCGTCTTGCTTCGCGGTCAGCCCCACGACTCGTCCATGTTCGCGGAGCAAGCCCGTAAAGGTTGCTCGATATCGCAATGAAACCGACGGTTCGCGCTCGATCGCGCTGAGAATGGCATGATGCGCCACATTGGGCAGCGTGACGACGGCTCGATTGTACGGCGGAGGCAGCTCGCTATAATCCACCGTGCACAGTCGCTCGCCGCCGACACGGCAAAAATGAAACTTATGGACTGTACGGGTAGACTCAGCGGGTAATCGATTCAGAAGTCCCAAGCGATCAAGTACTTGTTGCCCGTTCGGCTGCAGAATTTCGCCGCGCAATCCTTGCGGCAGGCCAGGCGCCTGCTCCAAGACAATGGTCTTAATCCCCTTTTGGGCGAGTGCAAGGGCCAGCACGGCTCCTCCCCCACCGGCTCCGACTACGGCAATGTCGGTTTCTTCGACCATGTTTCTCAGCCCATCTCAACCATCGAGATGCCGTGCCACCTTACCCTCAACATTCCTACTTTTTCCACTCCTGGAATCGTTCCTGGTCTTTCCACATTGAGAGGAACTTTTCCCGAGCTTTCACGGTCATCGCATGGTCCCTGATGATATCCAGTCGCTCATCATTGTACCGATTTCCACTGGTCGTCTGATTCATCGATCCGTTGGTATTGATCTCGTCGTCGATCACCGCCTGTTTCAAATGCATCAGACCATCGTGTCGGTTGATTTTGATCGGAATCCCGGCTTCGCGCAGCGTCGAGAGGGCCGTCTGCTGCTTCACCTCCTCCAGTCGCTCCCGATCGGTCAAAACACGAACATCCACGCCCCGCCTTTTCGCGTCGACCAGCGCCTTCACCGTAAGCGGCGACGTCAATCCATAGACTGCGACAAAGACGTATCGTTTGGCACGATCATAGATCCGCACGAGCTGTTCGAGGGGCCTATCCTCAGGGCCATACCAGACCTCTATCGATGCAGCGGAGATTTCCCAGCTCGGCCCGAGCAAAACGGCGACAAGGAGCCACATGGTGAACCCTCGGAGGCACCGCGTGGGCGATAAACACGACGACGGGCGGATCATTCCAGCTCGAAGAGATCGCGGAAGTGGTCTTCGGACGACTCCCAGGCTTGTGGGGCATGGACTTGAAGCCATTGTCGGAGAAACTGTTTCTGCCCCTTGGTGAGCAGTTGTTTGATCTGATGTGCGCGCCCTTGCAGCGGCTGGAGGAGACTCACGTGTTTCGTCACGTCCAGCATTGCCGTTCGGACATACAGATTCGTAAAGGTCGACGGCTTCTCCTCCGTCCCTTCGCCTTGAACCCAGACGGAGAGAAACTTGTCCAAGACAAGGCCCGCGCTATCCAAGGCCGGTTCCGTGTCATGGAACAGCTCGTTCTCGGATTCGGTCAAGGGAGTCGATTCAGCAGCGCGAAAGAGGAAGTTCTTTTTCCACATCCTTGCAGGCGGCATAGTGGCGACGAGCCGGATCAAAGTCAAGCAACCCTTGGCCCTTGCAGCGCCATCCCTTTCCCCGCTGGATACCGTTGAATCCTCTTGAGCGTTCCTGGCTCTCATGGGTATGACATAGCCTTGACAAGCAGAGCATGCCTTTGCTAGCTTCAAAATTCTTTAATCTCTAAGCCAACTTGGGAGAATCCGTGCAGGTCAAGATCAATGGAAAGCCTGAGGAGATCCAGAACGGAACCGTCCTCGATTTGCTCAAAACAAAGAACATCGAGCCGCAGATGGTCGCTGTCGAGGTCAACGACAAGGTGCTGGATCGTGACCATCTTGCCACGACACACCTCAATGAAGGAGACCACGTCGAGTTTCTCTTCTATATGGGAGGGGGTCGTTGAGCACAACGTTGCATAAAGACATTACCGAGCTGATCGGCAAGACTCCGCTGGTCCGGTTGAACCGTCTTTCAAAGCCCGGCTCCGCGGCGATTTACGGGAAGGTCGAGTTTTTCAACCCAGGCGGCAGCGTCAAGGATCGGATCTGCCTCAACATGATCAATGAGGCAGAGCGTCAAGGAAAGCTTAAACCCGGCGGGACCATCGTTGAGCCGACAAGCGGAAATACGGGGATCGGGCTGGCGTTGGTCGCGGCAGTGCGCGGGTACAAACTGATCCTCGTCATGCCGGAGAGCATGAGCATGGAACGGGCCAGCTTGCTGTCGTCGTATGGCGCACAGCTGG
>CAYXKP010000087.1:0-17313 GCA_964465695.1 uncultured Nitrospira sp. | reverse complement strand
TTCGATCGTCAGCACCGCTCGGATTTCCGGCTTGATCGTGTTCGACGCTGAAGTTGGTAACTTGATGTCCATGCCTCGATAGAGCATGGGTGCCGTCACCATAAAAATCACCAGGAGCACTAGCACAACGTCGACCAGCGGAATGACGTTGATTTCCGCTAAAAATCGGCGCTGTCTCGTCTCAAAAATCATCCCTTCGCTCCAACGGGAACCGGAGCGACGGATCTGGTTTGCGCTGGAATCAAGGCCAGAAGCTCTACCACGACCGAATCCATGTGCATCGCGGCACGCCGGATACGCACGAGAAAATAATTATAGGCGATGACGGCGGGAATCGCGGCAAACAAGCCCGCTGCGGTGGCGATCAAGGCTTCGGAGACGCCGGGCGCCACGGCCGCAATGCTGGCGGTGCCTTGAGTGCCGATTTCTCGAAACGAATCGATGATACCCATCACCGTTCCCAAAAGCCCGATAAACGGACAGATATTTCCGGTCGTCGCGAGAAACGGGAGAAACGACTCCAACTTAGAGATTTGGCCTTGAGCAAGATGGGCGGCCGTGCGCTCCATTACATGTCGGTCATATGCCATGGAGCCGTTTTCATGCACTTCGGTGGGGATGTAACCGATTCGTTGAATCACGGCGTGAAAGATTTTGGCGCAGGGACTTCCCACCGTCTGTTGCGCATGTCGAGTGACTTCGTCCACATCTCTGGCTCTCAGCAACAGGGTCATAAAATGGCGATCTTTTTTATCGGCGGTGCGAAACACGGCCAATTTGTACAAAATGATGGCCCATGACGCGATCGAAAAACAGACCAGGAGCAGGAGCACCACCTTGGATACGATCCCGAGCGACAGAATAACTCCCAGTGGGCCGGTTTGAAACATACGAGTCTCTACTCTCCCTCCTCAGCGCTCAGGATTTCTTGGCAAAGTGGAGTGTACCAAACTCTGAAGAAAATGGCGGGGCCGACGGGATTTGAACCCGCGACCTCCAGATTGACAATCTGGCGTCCTAACCAGGCTGAACGACGGCCCCGCAAATCTATCGATGGCAGAACAGCAGCACGACAAGACGAAATCGTTGGTCGCCGATCAATTCCCGGGTGTAGGAACAGATCCTCCGCACGGCAAGCACACTTCCTGTCTCTGCGTACCAATGGCCTCTCAATGGTAGGCGGAACAGGGATTGAACCTGTGACCTCTGCCTTGTAAGGGCAGCGCTCTTCCAACTGAGCTATCCGCCCGATTTTCTTAGCAACCGAGGCGGAGCGTATCAAGTCCATACTTCCTTGTCAACGGGCACGCACACTGTTCGCAAATTTATGAGTCCTAACTATTTGACCTTGACGGCTTCACCGAATCTTCCAGGCGTGACCGCCGTCGTCCACGCTGCCGTGGAAAGTATCGGCGATGGATGTATCGTAACCGGCTGCCTTCCACATGCGTATAGATTTGGGTCGTCGTAATATCCGCATGACCCAACATGGATTGGACGACGCGCAAATCTGCCCCCCCTTCCAGCAGATGCGTGGCAAAAGAATGCCTTAGCATGTGCGGCGAGATCGGCTTGGATATTCCAGCACGTCGAGCCCGCCGCAAGAGCAGCTTCCAAAATGCTTGCCTCGTGAGTCCTCGTCCTCGCCGGCTGATGAACAGGACGCGAGACGATCGCCCATTGAGCAGAGCCGGTCTTACATGTTCCACATAATCAACCAACAGCTTGCCCGCCGTCTGCCCGATCGGAACGACTCGCTCCTTCTCGCCTTTCCCCACGACTCGTACACAACCCAGATTCACGTCGATCTGAGGCAGAGTGAGCCCGACAAGTTCTGACACGCGAAGGCCCGCCGCGTACAGCAATTCCAGCATCACGCGGTCGCGTTGATCTTCGGCACGATCGCAAGCCGGCAGGTCAAGTAACGCGGTCACTTCTTGATGCGTCAGGGTCTTCGGCAATCGCACCGGCCGCCGCACCGTCGTCATATCACGGAGAGGATTTGCCTCCACGAGGTTTTCTCGAATCAAAAAGCGATACCATCCTCGTATTGCCGAGAGAATTCGGGCGATTGATGACGCCGCGAGGGCCTCCTGCTTGAGCGATGCGAGAAACGATCGTATCGTGTGCGGAGTAACGGCGTCTCCTAAGCGGAGCTGATGCTGCCTCAAGTATCGCTGCAGGCGAAAGAGGTCGCGCCGATACGACTCCAGCGTATTGGTCGCCAATCCGCCTTCAATCCTCAGCTCGCTGAGATACCGTTCAAGAAGAGGGTCCAGCAATGGTGCCGTTGGTTCAGCCATGACCGTGGAATGATGAACTATATCCAACTCTCCCCATCGACACAATAATGTCACCGTAGTTCTCCTTGACAGACCGCAACCTTTCCGATACTAGTCTGCTACGGCCCACCACGGCCGAACGTAATGCTCGCCTACTCGAATAACTCTTCTTCCATCTTTCCAGGGCCCAAGTTGATGGTCGCCATTGCTCTTGCATTCATGCTGGGCCTCTCCTTCATGCCGATTCGGACTGGCCAGGCAGAAGCGGCGGATCCCGGCAGAATCAATCCCGGCAATCCGCCGGTCTTGAACCAGGCCAAACATCTCATTGAAAAAGGCGATCCTGAATCCGCCGCCACGGTCCTGCGCCGGTTCTTGACGACCGCTCCACCGCCTGAACACCTCGACGATACCTACCTGCTGCTTGGTGCCGCACTCTACGGGATGAAGGACTACGGAGAGGCGCTCCGCTATTTGAACCAACTGCAGACGGAGTTTCCCGAATCCGACCTCGTAGACAGAGGCAAGCTCATGTTGGCCCGCACCCACGCTGCTATGGGGAATATCGATCTGGCGTTGCCGTTGCTGGCGCAAGTGCGGACAACGGCGCTCGACGACGCAACCAGACGTGAGGCACAGCAGCTGACCGCCGAGGCATGGGCTCAAAAAAAGGACTATGTCCGGGCTATCCATACCTTGCTGGAAGGAATGGCCGGCAGCTCCGACGCACACATGACGGAGACACGAGAGCAGATTCGCCAATTCATTACAGAAAAACTGGACAAAAAAGGGCTGACTCGGGTGCGGGATGCTTATCCTCGTTCATATCCGGGCGACCTTGCGTCTCTGCGACTGATTGATTACTACATTGGACGAGGCGAAGACCATTTGGCGGAACGGGAAACGCGGCATTTTCTCGCGGCATTTCCTGCGCATCCCTCCATACCGAAGGTCAGTGAATCGCTGGAACTCATCAAATCGCGGCTGAAGGCCAATCAGTACTTTATCGCGGCCGTCCTTCCGCTGTCGGGACACTTGTCCGCCTTTGCCAATGACGTCTTGGAGGGGATTCAGTTGGCGGTGGAACGGGCGCGTGAGCAGCCGGGAACCCCGTCCGTGGGATTGATCGTGAAGGACCTTGATGCCGACCGGCAGGGTTTTTTGGACGATCTCTCGTCGCTGCTTCATGATGACCGTCCGCTCGTTGTCATCGGCCCGATGCTGTCAAAAAATCTTCCCGTCATGGCCGAAATGGCTCAAAAGACGCGGGTCCCCTTGATTACACCGGCGGCGACACTGCCCAATGTTCGCCGATTGGGCAGCTATCTCTTCAGTACCTCTTTGACCTATGGCATGCAAGCCGAGCGTATTGCGACCTATGCGGCAAAAGAACAGGGTTATCGACGGTTTTGTATTCTCCATCCCGACACCGTCTATGGGCGTGAACTTGCCCGGCTCTTCGCGCAGGAAGTGCGTCGGTTGGATGGTGAAATCATCTCCATCGAATCGTTCAAGGAGGGGGAAACGGATTTTGGTCCGCAGGTCCAACGGCTCAAGGCCGAAGACCTGAAAAAGTATGGGCTGGCGGTTCCGGTTGACGCACCACGACAGCCCGGCAAACCCCTTGGCCGAAACGAAAAGCGCGTCCTCTACACTCCGGGGTTTGACGCAATCTTTATCCCCAGTCGCTCGCACGAGATCGGCCTCCTTGCCGCGCAACTCGCGTACCACGACATCAAAGTCCCGCTCCTTGGCACCAATGGTTGGAACTCACAGGACTTTGCCCGCACAGCCGATCGAACGGTGGACGGCGCAATATTTGTGGACGGCTTTTTCGTCGACAGCCCGAATCCCGCCGTGCAGGAGTTCGTTCAGCGGCACTACAAGCGCTTTCAATCAACTCCGTCGCTTTTCACAATGCAAGGCTATGATGCAGCCAGAATCGTCATCGAAGGGATCCGCCACGGAGCGACCTCCGGTGAAGCCCTCCACGAATTTCTCTTGAGTCAACACAACTTGCCGACACTCGCCGGACCGGCCAGTTTCGGACCTGACGGCACCCTGCACCGACCGCTCTTTCTTCTGCAAGTGAAACAGGGTAAGTTTGTGCAGTTGGACTAACCGCTCATGAATTCTCTCTCACAAATTCTTCACACGATCTCGTATATGGGGCTCCCCCTGTTGTTTGCGATGGTTCTCCATGAATATGCGCACGGATGGATGGCGGAGAAATGCGGCGATTCGACCGCCAGGCTGGAAGGACGGCTCACCATCAATCCACTGGCCCATATCGATCCGTTCGGCACCGTCATTCTCCCGCTGATCTGTTTGATGTTGCCGGGAAGCTTTCTGTTCGGCTGGGCCAAGCCGGTTCCGATCGATCCTCGGAACATGCATCAGCCTCGGCGCGACATGGCACTGGTATCCGCCGCCGGGCCTGGAATGAATCTCTTGCTCGCCGTCACCAGCGCCTTGTTCTTAGCCGGGCTTCTCACGTTCGAACCCACCTTGACACTCCGTAAGACCGCTGAGGCGGACGGTTCTTCCGGCCTTTTTGCGGCGATGTTTCTGCGTCCGCTCGCCGTCATGGCGCTGTATTCCGTGATGATCAACGTGTTGCTCGCGCTGTTCAACCTGCTCCCCATTCCACCGCTCGACGGCGGTCGAATCCTGACGGCGCTGTTGCCGTCGAAGCCGGCTATGGCATTGGCGCGATTGGAGCCTTACGGCATGCTCATCCTGGTGGGGCTGATCGTATTCGACAAAGAACTCGGCGTGATCCACACGATTACCGGGACGTTCGCCAAGGGTCTGTCCGGGACGATCTTGTCGACAGCCCTCGGTCTCCGTCCAGGAGTCGCAGAATGACCACGCCACGCCGACGAGTCCTCAGCGGCATGCAGCCGAGCGGCCTCATGCATCTTGGCAACTATCTCGGTGCGTTAGAAAACTGGAAGGCCTTGCAGGAACAGTATGACTGCTACTTCTTTGTCGCCGACTGGCACGCCCTGTCGACGAATTATGCCGACACCAGCCGCATCGGTACGTTCGTGCGCGAGATGCTGATCGATTGGCTTGCCGGCGGCATCGATCCGGAACGTGCTACGATCTTCATTCAGTCCCGCATTCCGGAACATGCGATCTTGCATCTCCTGCTCTCGATGATGACGCCGGTCTCCTGGCTGGAACGCAACCCGACCTACAAGGAGAAACAAGACGAGATCAAAGGGAAAGATCTCACGACCTACGGCTTCCTTGGGTATCCAGTCCTGCAGGCGTCCGACATCCTCTTGTATAAGCCTGATTTTGTTCCGGTGGGGAAAGATCAACTGCCTCATCTGGAGCTGACGAGAGAATTGGCCAGACGGTTCAACGACATCTACAAAACGGCCGTATTTCATGAACCGAAGGAGCATCTCACCAAGTTTCCCAAAGTGGTCGGCACCGACGGCCGGAAAATGAGCAAGAGTTACAACAATACGATCAACCTCTCTGACCCCGAGCCGGTCGTCCGACAAAAGCTCAAGACCATGGTCACCGACCCCGCGCGAGTCAGACGGACCGATCCGGGGAATCCTGATCTCTGTCCCGTCTATGAATTCCATAAGATTTATTCTCCACCGGCGATTCAAGACCAGGTCAATACGGACTGCCGGACCGCCGCGATCGGCTGTATCGACTGCAAGAAGCTCGTGGCCGACCGCATGGTGGAGCAGTTGACGCCGATCTGGGACGCACGCACGAAATTGACTCACCACCCATCCCGCGTTGAAGAAATCGTGGAGACCGGCAGCAAACGAGCGGCTGCCGTGGCCGGTGCGACCCTGCGTGAAGTCAACGAGGCCATGAAAATCTGACAGGGTGTTGAAAAAGTCCGCCAGCGGCGTTCTCGCTTCGCTCAAGGTCTCAACGTACCAAGCGCGTACGCCTCGACCTTTCACTCGCTGCGGCCTTGCTGGCCGGTCTTTTTTGAACACCCTGGAAACATTTGCGCCTTGACCGTTACACATAGTTTTTTAAAGCCTGCCAACTCGATTCCACGCTGCAGCCCGTCTGCAAAATTCGCGAATCCGCTAGAAGAACAGGCTGGTCAGTGGAAGAATGCCTCGCAGGAAATCTAGCTGCGAGGAAAAATTGCTATGACATGCAGAACTGCTCAGGGGCGACTCAGATGTATCGTCCTGCTCTTAGGACTTATCCCGCTTACCGGCTGCGGCACCTGGTGGCATGGCGACCACCAGTCCGTCACGATGTTCACGACACCACTCGATGCGCAGGTTGTTGTGGATGACCGCGTCCACCTGATGGCGCCGGGAACCGTCTCTCTCAGCCGAAAAGACGACCACCAGGCCGTCATCACCAAGGAGGGGTATGAACCAAAGACCATGACGTTGACGAGAACCTGGTCCTGGTGGGTGCTGGGCGATATCTTCGGCTGCGCCATCATCTTCTCACCTGCATGCATTGCAGCTGACAAGGACGACGGCGGCTATTACACTTTCGATGACAAGGTGTATATAACGTTGGATCAAAAATCGGCGATAGCACCCTTCACTCCGCTCAATCAGTAAACCTTCCAGTAAACCTTCGCGATATCGGACGCATAATGGCTTTACGGAAGTACCTCCCACCAATTCATGGGAGCCCGATCGCTGTCCCTTGTGTCCCGCACAAGAAAAAACTCTGTATCGTTCTGATAGACCAGTAGAGTCTCCGTAACAGTGTGACCTGTGGTAAGGTGGCTCGACGAAAATGACGGCCATTTGTTGGAGAGGCGTATGAATCAATCCATTTGGACGGTAGCAACTGTGATCATCAACTTGGCCGCCTCTGCTCCGATTGCCTCGGCTGCTGATCCGCCCTGCGACAAGTATCCTTCCACCAAACAATCACGCTGTACCGAGATCTGGAAGGAACTTAATAAGGAAGATGGGCCGCTCATCGCGCAGTTTGGGCTGGATCAGCAAAAACGGCGTGATGAAGGGAAGATCAACGCTCAACAACATCTCGCCGAAAACATGACCTTCATCAAACAATCCACTGAAAAGCGGATCGAGCGACTGAAGGGTCGGATGGCAAAAGAATAGCCGCTACAGTTCCGCGCCTTTCTCTTTTTCAGGAACTTTCCCCGCCGATTCCAGCAGGTCTCGTCCGACAAGAATCGGCGCCTTAAAATGTACGGCCAATGCGATAGAGTCGGACGACCGGCTGTCAAAGACTTTGATCTGATCTTTGAATCGGACGGTCAGCGCCCCATAGTACGTACCGCCCTTCAACGTGATCACCGTCTGCGTTACCTTTCCACCATAGGCGTCTAGGATCGTGTGCATGAGGTCATGCGACAACGGCCGGGGCAATTTTTCTCCATTCAGGGCGCTTTGTATCGAGAGAGCCACCGTAAGATCCACAAAAATCGGAATCGTCCGACCTTCCGCCTGCAGGAGCACTACCGGACCATGGTCTGAAATACGGACCTGCACGTCCGCGATTTTTACGGGATCAGAACGAGAGCCGGACGGCGCCTCGGCCTGAGCGATCGTATAAACCGGCACGAACCAGAGCAGCGCCGCGAGTGCGAACAACTTGAACGCAGCCATAGTCCCCCCCCTGCCGTCAGGCACGGACAAACTGATTCGTCTCCTTTTCAACACCGATTTCGGTGTCCGGCCCGTGACCCGTCACAACCGTGGTGGCTTCATCGAGAGTGTAGAGTCGTTCACGAATCGATTCTTCGATGGCCTCAAAGTCGCCGCCCCATAAGTCGGTCCGACCGATGCTTCCCCTAAACAGCGTGTCCCCGGCCAACAGGAGTTTATCGTTCGGCACATGAAAGCTCATCGATCCAGGCGTATGGCCCGGGGTGTGGAGCGCCACGATCGGCACCTGCCCCAACATCACCGTTTCCTCATCGGCCAGCCAATAGTCCGGGGGCAAGGCCGGCACATAGGAGATCCCGAAAACCCGACATTGGAGTTCGAGATTTGTCCAGAGCTGGAGATCGTCTTGATGCAGGCAAATCACCGCGCCGGTCGCTTTTTTGATTTCGCTGGAAGCCAGAAAGTGATCCAGGTGAGCATGCGTATGAAGGATCCGGCTGACGGTGAAGCCCAGGCACTGAACTTCATGAAGAATTCGCTCCGGTGCACCGCCGGGATCGATGACAACCGCCTGCTTCGTGACAGGATCGCCGATGATCGAGCAATTACAGCCAAGAGGAGGCACCGAAAAGGTCTTCCGGATTAAGGCCGTCATGATATGAGCATGCTACAGTCCAGCCTGCTGAAAGCGCAAGCTGAGACGCAGATGCTCCTTCAATACTCCCTTCTTCTCACGCAAAGAATGCCGCAGACTTTTCTTTGCCGATATGTTGATGGATACGTGGAGACACTGCAAGTTCTCAGGATGAGAGATGATAAGTCTCGCGGAGAGCTTTTCTGGATTTGATCCTATTCCGGACCTAGTTCGCACTGAACAGATGGAGCAAGATACGGCCGAATACGGCGTGGACAAGTTGAGCTGAACCGTAGATAATCTCGTAACTCTACAGGGAGGACTATCGCGTGCGCAATGAAACGTTCGGTGAGCCATGGTCACTCGGCATCTGGGTCGTATTGGTAGCGGTTACCGCCGGCTGCATTCCTGACGACAATTCCGTCAATTCGATTCGCGTGGAGAATGAGACGCTCAAGAAACAAGTCACGAAGCAGGAAGCGCTCCTCAACTCCTTGATGGACGGGAATAAGGTCATGCAACAGCAAATCGATCTCCTCAATCAAGAACTCCGAGACGCAAAAAGCACCACGGAAGCGGCAAAGACTGACGCCAAACTACAGATCGAGCAACTGGAACTGCAGCTGGCTGAAACAAAGCGGATGATTGCCACGCAGATGACCGAGTCCCTGAAAGTCGAAGAAAAAGGCGCGCAGTCCGATACGCTCCCTCGGCCTATGCCGACTGTTGCCAAGGTCGTTGAGGACGCACTGGCACGCAACGGTTATCAACTGAAGGTCAGCGTCAAGACCGATCAACGGGCGGTTTATGTGACTGAGCGCAAGCTCTCCAATCCTACGTCGCTCGAAGTGACGGGCTCGCGCAATCAATACCTCATCTCTCTTCAAGCGCTTCCCGACAATCTGACGAAACTCGGCGTGAAGGCGGAATTTGAACGGGTCGCGCAAGGAGGTCGTATCTTAAGCGTCAGTCACGAAGAAACGAGCGAAATCGAGCACCGCCTGATCAATGAAATCAACAAGGCCCTCGCAAATCCCGCCAAGACGTAGTCGTCCTCATTCGTCGCGTCACAATTACCGGTTTTCTTGGTCCGACCGAGGCCTCGTGCTAGCATTTCCCTCCGATGGCTCTGTCGACCAGCGTGCATGACCTTCGCATCCTGATCCGCTCTTCCCACCCGCTCGTCGTCATTGAAACCGTGGAAGAAGAGCGAATCCTGTCACTTCTGCAATCGGTCACGGCCCAGGAACGCCTGCCGCTCTTCGAGTGGTCCATCACCAGAGGGCTCACACGTGCCGACGAGGGCGCAACACTCAGTAAGATGACCGCGAGCCCGTTGGCAGTCCTTCAGCATCTTCATGGCTTGACGATAGAAGCGGTGTTCTGGCTCAAAGATCTTGGACCACATCTGCAGGATCCCGCCGTCTGCCGACAACTTCGCGAGGTTGCCGCAGTCTACAGCCGATCACGGGCGACCTGTATTCTCACCGGCCACCCGATCCACCTTCCGCCGGAACTCGAGAAATCAGCCGTACGTCTTGAATTAAAACCGCCGGATCGAGACGAATTGCGGTCGATGTTGCGCGGCTTGCTCCAATCGTTGGGACCTCGGACAACCACCCGCCCTCGGTCCACGACCCTCGTGCAAAGTATGCTCAGTGCGATCGGCGAGAGCTCGGCGGCCGCAAGAGTCCCCTCATCCGAGGAGTCCGACGTAATCCTCCGTGCCCTGCAGGGCTTGACGCTCCATCAAGCCCGCCAGATCATCACCCAATGTATCGTGGAACGCGGTACTCTTTCCGCCGAGGATGTACAAACAATCCAGAAGCGGAAAGTGCAGACGATCAAGGACGGCGGTCTCCTGGAATACTACCCCTTGGAAGACAACCGATTTGAGTTGGGAGGCTTCACCAATTTGAAGTCCTGGCTGGAGCGCGCCCGAGTCGGGTTTACCGCCGAAGCCAGATCCCTCAACCTCACCCCCCCTCGCGGCATCATGTTGGTGGGTGTGCCGGGCTGCGGCAAATCGCTCGCTGCAAAAGCCATCGCACGCGAATGGAAACTCCCGCTCCTGAAGCTCGATGCAGGCCGGTTATTTGACAAGTTCGTCGGCGAATCGGAAAAGAATTTCCGCAAGGCGATTGAGACGGCGGAATCCTTGTCCCCGATCGTCCTCTGGATCGATGAAATCGAGAAGGCCATGGTCGCCGGCGGAGGAAGCGGCGAGGCCGACGCGGGGTTGAGCCGACGGCTTTTCGGCGCTTTTCTGACGTGGCTGCAGGAGAAAAAGCAGGACGTGTTCGTAGTCGCCACGGCCAACGATCTGTCGTCTCTGCCTCCCGAGCTCCTGCGCAAAGGACGGTTCGATGAAATCTTTTTTGTCGATCTCCCTGACGACGCCGAACGGGAAGCCATCTGGAACATTCACCTGGGACTTCGCAAGCAGGACAGCAAGACGTTCGATCTCGGCAAGATTGTCAGCGCAAGCGATGGCTTCAGCGGATCCGAGATCGAACAGGCGGTGGTCACGGCCCTGTATCGAGCGCTGCACCAAAGAACTCCGCTCACGACCGACCTGCTTATCGAAGAATTGACCCACACGGTCCCGCTCTCCGTCACTCGGCGTGAAGACATCGATGCACTTCGACAGACAGCGGAAGGCCGATTTGTGAACGTGCGGTAATCACGATGTCATTCTTCCTGATCATAGTATCCCTTGCGATCGCGACTCTCCCGGCCTGCACCAAGCCGACTCAGAAACTAAGTAGGGGATCCGTGGCTCCATCAATCTCAGCGGATAAGACGGAGCCTCGAGAACGGCCGGCATTCGCGCGGCGTCCTGCCCCATCTGCCACAGTGGATCGCCCTGCTTCCGTCGTGACGTCTCTTCCGAGCCGACCGGCCGTCGTTCAGTCTGCAACCCGGCTGATCGGAGCGCGGGCGATTACAAGCCAGGGCAAACGTATCGCCTATGACTGTGCAGGGGTTACGCGTGCCATCTTTCTGGAGCACGGCATCGATCTGTATCGTGGCGCAGGCAATGAGCCGCAAGGAAACGGAGTCCGGCTCATCCACAATCACGTGCGGCAACATGGCACCCTTCATCGCGGAACGAACGTCAGTCCGGGCGATCTCGTGTTTTTCGACAACACATGGGATTTCAACGGAGACGGCAAGTTGAACGATCCCCTCACCCATGTGGGAGTCATCGAACGGCTGGAACCGGACGGCACCGTGATTTTCATCAGCCGCGTCGCCAGCGCAGTCGAGCGCTACCGCATGAATTTGGACCAGCCTCACGTCCACAAGACCGCCCAAGGCCGTGTGCTCAACGACTACATAAGACGGAAACATCCGATTGATCCGGATCACACGGCCCGTTTGACCGGTGAGCTATTTTCCTTTTATGGGAACCTTCTCAGTTCTCAAGAACCTGCTTCTTTGGAGGAAACGCCCACACAGAATCCCAGCGAGCCGCGGGCTTCTGCCTCTTTGTCCGCCGAATTACCCTAAGAATGACGAAGAGTTCCACTGCGCCTCTGGGTAACTCGACTCAATGATAGAGGTAAGATTGAGATGTGAGCCTCATCCAACATCATGATAACCGGTTCGGCTACAGAACAAGCCCATGATATCCGATAAGGAACCTATCGTGGCTTCGACGAAGGACCGGCAGGCTGAGTCCCAATTTTTCCATTGACCTGGTAAGATTATCTTTATGGCTATCTCGTCGAGACAAACACATATTCGAGAAACGAACCCGCTCCGTCGAACCCTCACGGATGTCCGGCATGGGCTTTTGGGGTTGCATAAGGCACTGATCGTCGCCGAGCAATTGACCTATGAGCGGATTTACGGGCGGGTGGACTCGACAGGCCAGCTTCTGCAACTGGTGATGAACGACCCCTGGTTTACCTGGCTGCACCCGCTTTCCAACATGGTCGTCCGTATCGACGAATTGCTCGATGGCCACGATCAGCTGACGGTCGACGATGTGGCGGTCCTGTTGACCGAGGTGCGGGCGCTCATTCGGCCTTCGGAACTTGGCGACGGATATGAGCGGAGTTACTATGAGGCATTGCAGCGCGCCCCCGACGTCGTTCTTGCACATTGCGAAATGAAGAAGTTGCTGACACTACCCTCGATGTAGAACCGTACCGGCCGTTCATTCATAACGAATGAACGCCGTTCCCCCATCCGAGCCGACGGCTTTGTCGCCTTCTCATGTCGACCAAGCATACCCCCATGATCACCGCCGCCCGACAAAGAAGCGGTACACCCAAAGATCGGACATTGTCTGAGACTCTCGGATCAATTCCTTGTATGATGTGCATAACCGGGCACACTGAACCGCCTCACGAGCGGGATGCACATGCTTTCGACCACCGGCTGTGCCGTGCTTCCTCTTGTCATGGTTTCCCTCATCTCAAGTTCTGCTTTCGCACAAGTTCGCCAGGTTGATGTCCTGATCACTGTCGTAAAAGACAGAGTCGTGGCAATCCCGGGAAGCGGCAGTCCCGTCGAAGAACCATTGGGAGTCAATGAAACGATCGTCACCACGGCGGCTCAAGGGCCGGCCGGCCTTGCCCAGACCACCCGTCGACTCTTGGGCTTTTCATCCGGCCTACGGCGATGGACGGACGTGCAGTTGGGCGTCGAGGAACATGTCGAACGGCATCATATGTTGCCGCGTCTCCTGATAGTTCAGACCAACCGGCGAGTCCACGGGTTTCAAGAGAGCCGCGGCCATTGGTTCAGTGAAGCATTGGGGCCGAACGAAACCGTCAAACAGCTCCAGGGGCGCGGCCATGTGATTGTCGCAATCACCAGCGAGCGAGCCCTGGCTTTTTCCGCGTTCACCGGAGGATTCTTCGCAGCGCGCTGGTCGGCAAACGAACAGATGCAATCAATGGATCAGACCAATGATGTGACCGTAATCCGCACCACAACGCGCCAACTGGCGTTTCGCTCGCAAACAGGCGGATGGACCGAATTGAAATAAGGCGGCTTCGGTACCGCCTCCTTCGCAAGAAAGCCGGGATTGCTACAGTGGAAAGAAAAAGGCGCAGTATCTTCCGGCGATCGGCATCGATGAGTCCTGTTATCAATAATGGCCATTGTTGGTGGCAGGATCGTCCTGCTTCTCGAAAATCTCAGGGCTCAAACAGAGATTGGCGACTGCCGCACATTCCAGACCAAACGCCAAATACCCCGCATAGCCTAGCACCGGCATCTCGAACAGCTGGAACCCATGCACGAACGGAATGGCATACTCCCAATGGGCAAGGCTCCTCCAATTCCAAAGCTCCCAAAAGAACCCGCAGATAAGGGCCGCAAGCGCCGGCATCCATACAGCCCGCCAATCGCCCTGTGCAAGAGGCGACAGAACAGTCGGTCTTCCGGCCAACCCCTGAAGCGAAACCAGAACCAACAACGGTCCAACCCAAACAAGCGGAAACAGATAATTGGGCCAGCGCCCGATGGCGAACAGTCCGAGACAAGACACGATCAAGAGCGCCCAACCTGCCCACTGCACGGATGGAAGGGGAATCGGTGTGAACTGATTCAGGCCGGAACTGACGGCAGGATACGAGGTCAGCAACTCCTCTGTCCCAAGAACGGCCGGCAGCACTGTAGAGAACGGGAGCGTGGCCCGCAAGAAGTATTCCATTGACGACAGCTCGACACCCCCCACGTAATACCAGTTCTGCACGAATCGATTCAGGTACTCGAACAGCCACCAGAAGGCGGCGCTCAGAGGAAACAGCGCTAAAAAATAACGAGGGCGATGGAACATCATGCAACGACCGGTGCGACCGAACGTGAAGGCGTTCACGGTCACGATGTAGCCGAGCCACAGCGGCGTGAATGTATGCTCCTGGACTACCGCTAGCCAGGGAAACCGAGTCCAGGCCACCACCCACCAAACACCCGTCCATCCAATTCCGAGCCAGCCCCACCAGGGGAATGCCGAAGAGTGCTGAGTGAGTGAAGACGGCCGACGAAGATTTGCACCGACTATCCGTAAAAGAAGCGGACCAACTGTCAGAGCAATTAAGACGGACAAAGTGATGAAGACTGGCCAGGAGAACGGTTCATGCTGCACATAACCGGTGCGGGGAGGAAATTCAAGATAGCGCCCGAGCGGTTCACCGGCCAACAGCACGCCGAGAAGCGGAAGCCCGACGACCAACGCAAGGAAGACGCAGATGATGCCGGCCCGGCTCATCATCTCTCGCGCCCTTACATTCGCCCTTCGTCCAATTCGATCACATCCGCCCACGACGTAACAGAGGGCAAGGAACTGACCGGTACCCCTCGCTTGGTCGCAATTTCTTGCAAACGACCTTGGAACCGCTGGCGAGCCGAGTCATCTTTCGGACCAGAGGCGAGAAGCTGTGTGCTCCACTGTGCGATTTCTTCATCGGATGGCTTGCGACCATGAGCCTTCACCCAGCCCAGTAATTTCTCATCCGTCCCGCCGGCTAAGACCTGCTGCTCAAATGCCTTCGCCTCGATTCCAAGAAAATCGATCAGATACTTATCGAATCCGACCGTGATGTAGTTGTAGCCCCGAATGTGTCCGGCATGGCGCAGCCGAATCTTGTCGATAAACCGTCCCAAGTGGGCGATGCCGCCGAGAAGAGTCTTGGGACTGCGGGGAAAATTTTGCCGAGTCATCGGTTGGTCCTCCACCATGCAATTTTACGAACGATACAAAAATAGAACCGGGCGCGTCTAGCGAGAATTACGAGAAGAGAAATCCCAACCCACCTCCTTTAAGTTTTTTCTCACCTGGCCGATACAGTCAGTAGCACGGAGGCAAGTATGCGGCTACGGAACAGCCCAAGAAAGTATGTGCGGTATTCCGCCAACGTCCAGACCGATAATGGGGCAGCGGAAGGAATACTTTTCGATCTTTCTGCAACGGGTTGCCGGATGCAGAGCAATGTTGCCATGACTCCCGGAAGCTACCTCGCGCTGCACATCGAGGCACCTGACGTAGAGGCGCCGCTCGCCGTCGAAGTCTCCATCGTGCGTTGGACCAAAGACAATCAATTCGGGATCGAATTTCTTCGGTACGCCCAAGGCGTCCGCGAACGAGTCACAGACCTGGTTGAAGGTTGCGGAGCCCCTGCTATCTCGGACCGATCGGTTGAAGCAGAATCGGCTCTCAGCACCGTCGCCGCGTAAGCATCTTCTCGACACGTTATGGACCTCCACGTCACTTCCGCCGCTCCTTGCTAAACAGAATGCAATCCAGCCACCAGTCTTGGCGAGGGTGATTGTCAGGCATTGGGGCACCGGCTTCTCCTACACAGCCTTCTTGAGCGTCAAATCATACCCCCCCTTCACCACTGCTCCGAGCGATCCGTCCGGCTTCTGCTGCGTGTACTCAATCTCAATCTTCCCGAAGCTTAACGATGCCTGATCCGTTGGGATGAAGTCCGGTCCGACAGCCGCACCCTGCTGATAGGAAGACACCAAGCAGTCGCTGAACGTAATCTTGTAGTACTCCTGCTGTCCCTCTCCGGTCTTTCTCGCCACGAGCGTCGCATCGTTCAGACGTTCACCGGTGGCACAGGCTTGAAAGAGTTTCGGTGAGGCCTTGCTGAGCTTCATCGTAAAACAAAAATCTTGAGCCGAGAACTTTCCCATCCCTCCACCCCCGGCGAAATGCTCGCCACCCGTTTGCGTGCCTCCGAACGACCACGAATCCAGATGGATGTCCCCCCTGTGCTTCACATCATTGCTCTCGCCTTCAATCCCTGCGATCTTGAGGAAATAATCAACAACCGCCATGATAGCCCTCCTCTGGACGTTTGAATGTGGTAGGACGGGAGACAGGCTACGTTCCTGGACGGAACGCTGTCAACGACGCGGAAGTGAGAGCACTCCGTTTCAAGGTGTCAGTCAAATCCTGACCACCTCAACGTGGCCCCACTGAACTGACCGCTTGCAATTTTTTTTGATATCGCTAAACTGCCGCCCATTGCAATTTCACGAAGACTCCTCACCAGAGGACGCTCCGCATTTGTTCCGGGTAGCCGTCCATGGAGGAATCATGGCGAATTGTTTTTGGCAACGATGCACATGTCCGACCGGCATGCCTTGTCAGGAACATCAAGGAATCTGGTGCAGCCGATTCCGCGGGGTGGTCGTTACTGATTTATCCCAGGTTCAGAATGAACTCGTAGCCGAAGCTTTCGCCGTGATCCGGAGTCTCACGAGCCGCGCGGGCGATGACGATTCCGCTGCAGCCGCTGCGGAGGCCTTGCAAAGAGATTGGGAGCGGCGCCGTACCGATCTGGAACAGCGCTATCCGAATCCGGACCAAGTCGACCAACAGGTGCTGCGCAACGAACTCATGGCGCTCGCGCGCGAGGCGGATACGACAGCGAGAAATCTCGATCGCGAGTTCGAACGCACAAGAGAACTCGTACGGGATCCGGAACGCGAAATCCGTTTTCTCACGCCAAACCTCCTCATACCCTTTCATGACGCTGACGGCTATTGCGATTGCTACAACCACAAGCTGGCAAAATTGTCTGCTGCCGCCGGTCAACTGAGTACGGCAGAGTTGGCGCTCAGTCAAGCCACGCGTGACCTTGATTCTCAGGCTCGCGACGCCGCGCAAGCGACGTTTGGATTCATGGCGGGTATGGTGTTCATCGCCGCTCTCGCTGCTTTTGCCGTGGCGGGAGCCACCTTACTATTGGCATTGCTCTTGCTCCTCGCTCTTCTCATCGCTCTGATCATTCAGACGGTGCGTGTACTGCTGCAACGCGCTGCGTTTCAT
>CAYXKP010000086.1:0-17362 GCA_964465695.1 uncultured Nitrospira sp. | reverse complement strand
AGTACGGATCGCTCGGCTTCCATCCACGGTAAGGCCGGTCCACCGGGTTGCCGTCAATGTACACATAGTCGCCGTCGTTGATGCCGCGGTCTTTGGCGGCTTGCGGATTGATATGCACCTGATGCTCACCGACCCCCGGCGTCCGCTTGTCCATCCGGTAGGGATCGCCGAAGTTGGATTCGTAGATCTGTACCCAGTCGTTCACGGACCATTGACTATGCACCCGGTGACGTGTCTTGGGGGTCACGCAGTAGAACTGGTACCCTTTCTCCCACAACGGGTTGCTGTGACGCTTAATTTCCGCCCAGGCAAGCTTGATGTTCCTGATCGTTTTGTCATCATGGTGCTGAGCCGTGATCGGAATGCCGTAGTCGTCCGGCCGCACATAGGGGTTCGTCGTGAAGATGGCGTTCGGCAGGTACGGGGTCGCCTCCGGTCCTTCGCGGTGCACCACGAAGTTTTCGCCGTACTCGATGGCTTCCGGTTCGATCCGATACGTCTCGATGCGCCCGGACCTGGTCCACATCGGTTTCGATTCGTTGGTCTCTTCCCAGAGAGGATGCCGCGGGTAGGTGCGGACCATGACCATCCACCCTTTCTCCGACTTCAACAGCACATCGGCACTGTAACCGTAAAAGGTGCTGGACGCGTCAAGAATCCGTTGCGCGTACACGTCCACTCGATTCTGATAGACAAAATGGAAGACGTCACGCATGCGCGGTTCGCCTGTCATCTCGGCCAGCTTCGCCGCCACCCCGGCGAACGTGTCGATGTCATTGCGGGTGTCGTACAACGGCCTGATGCCTCCTTTCCAGAGCTGAACCCACGGGTTGGACACTGTAGCCGTCATTTCCGGGTAGGTGAACTCCATCCAAGAGTTCACTGCAAAGGCGATATCGGCATGATTGACGTCGGACGTCATTTCGATGTCCTGCGTCATGAGGCATTCGATATTCGGATCGACGTTCCGCACCATGTCGTAATGGTGTTTGGAGTTGTTCAAGATGTTGACGTTCACGACCCACCGCAGCTTACTGGGGGTCGGCATATGGGTCTTGCCGGTGAACACTTTGCGCCCGTATTTCGGGGTATTGACGATCAAGGCCGTGTCGCCGTGGTTCCAGTACCCGGGCTCTTCGCCGTAATAGTAGTTCCGGTATTTGATTTCCTTCCCATGGGCATTGGGATCTAAGTTGACACGCCAAGGATCTTCCGAGAGATGCACGCCGCACCCGACGCCTGACCAAGGCGTGGCATTCCAAATTCCCACTTTGTAATTGCCGGACCACGTATGACAGCCGGCGCCGAATTTGCCGATATTCCCGGTCAAGGTCTGAACGAGAGCCGCAGCTCGTCCCATTTCCGTCATATGGAAATAGTGACAGACCCCTTCGCCGTTGTGGATCGCCGACGGCTTGATGGTGCCGGAGTCGCGGGCCCAGCGGACAAGGAGATCTTTGGGTGAGCGGGTGATCTGATGCACGGTATCCAAATCGTAGTCTTGGAGGTGGATCAGGTACATCTGGTAGATCGGCAGAGCGTCGATTTCGCGCCCGTTCAGCAGCTTGACTCGATAGGTTCCCGTCAAGGCCGGATCGATCCCGCTCGTTTCGAAATGCCAGCCGACTTGCTCACGGTGGAGCGGGACCGCCTGCTTCTTGGCGTGGTCCCACACCATGAATCCTCCCAACCGTTCGATCTGATCCGATTTCAACGATTGAACCCGTCCCGAGTAGCTGTGCGAAAAATCGGGAAACTTGTAACCGGGAACGACATCCCGGGGGTCCAGATACTGGAGAGTGTCCGTACGGACCAACAGAGGCATGTCCGTAAACTGCTTGAGATAGTCGATGTCCTGCATGTTTTCATCGAGAATGATCTTGCAGGCCCCGAGGAACAGCGAGGCATCCGACTGCGGTCGAAGGGGAATCCAATAGTCGGCTCGTTGAGCCGTTGGATTGTACTCGGGAGTGATGACCACGATGCGGCAGCCGCGCTCGATCGATTCGAGCTTCCAGTGCGCCTCCGGCATCTTATTTTCTACGAAGTTCTTGCCCCAGCTCGTATTCATCTTGGAAAACCGCATATCACTCAGATCAACGTCGCAGTTTTGGGTGCCGTTCCACCAAG
The DNA here is from genome assembly GCA_964465695.1 of uncultured Nitrospira sp. GTDB lineage: Bacteria > Nitrospirota > Nitrospiria > Nitrospirales > Nitrospiraceae > Nitrospira_D. The sequence continues at coordinate 15,232 of CAYXKP010000086.1, read as the reverse complement.
GCTGAGAAGGATCTTGGTCGCCGTGCCAGGTGTAATTGTTCCAGTAGCGACCGCCCTGGGCCTGATCCGGGTTGACCTTGCGGATCCAAGTATCCAGTACCGGCAGGACGCTGTTATTAAAACGGGTATTGCCGTGCTTGCCGATGAGTCCGAGAATGGGCATGCCCGCTCGGTGCTTGAAGCAGCGCACACCCGCCCCCTTCATCATTTCGATCATCTCGGGCGCATAGCCTTGCTCCCGCAGACGCCGCGCCCCGGCCTCGCCGCTGTAGCGGGTGGCGATGATGATCATGGCTTTGGCCGCATAGGTGAACGCGGTATCCCATGAGACCCGCAACATGTCGTCGAGGAACCGGCTGTCGAACTTATACTTGCGCTTGGTTTCCGGGGTCAGCTCCGGCGAGCCGTCGTCCATCCATTGCTTCCAGCCTTTCCGCATCAAGGGACCCTTCAAGCGATAGGGGCCGTAGACGCGGCGATGAAAGGTAAACCCTTTCAAGCACATGCGGGGATTGTGGGCGAAGGTCCCGCGGTTTCCATATAAGTCTTCATACGTTTGGTGGTCATAGTTTTGCTCGACGCGCATGACCACGCCGTTGCGAACGAAGGCGCGTATACGACAGGCATGGGTATCGTTGGGGGAGCAGACCCAGGTGAAAGAGGAATCGTAGCGGTATTGGTCGTGATAGACCCGTTCCCAGGATCGGTCGGGATACTCCCCCAGTGGGTTGCCGACCTCGATCACCGGTTGGAGAGCCGTCAAGGCCAAGCCTTTATCGGCCACGGCTATGGCAGCGATCGTACCGGCAGAGGCTTTCATGAACTGCCTACGCGTGATGACCATGTGTGCTACCTCCCATCAGTAGTATGAGAAAGACTCAGTAAGTTATGAGAAGGATCAGCATCCTTGTTTCTTAGTTGGCTCCATTTCGTGAGATCTTCGCATGATCAACGATCATACATTCAGGTTATGAACGGTCGTCTGCTCACTGACGAATCGGGAAAGCATGGTTCCCGGTGTGAGTGAGAGTTGACGAGCCGACTTTCACGATGATGCAGTGTAGCGGAGAGGTATGAGGAGGGGAGAAAGAAAGACTACCGGATGCGCGCGAAGAAACTACGGGGTTTCGGGGGATCGACTACGTAGGGCCTGCAAAAGACTTCACGGTGCCGTGACCAAGCCATGCGCCATCGCGTATTTGACCAGGTCCGTCGTCGTGTGGACGTTGAGTTGTTCCATGATCTTCGTCTTGTGGAATTCCACGGTACGGTGAGAAATCTTCAATTGTTCGGCGATTTCTTTTGCGGACAATCCTTCCGCCACCAACTGGAGGATCTCGTGCTGCCGCGTGGTGAGATCGTCGATCGAGGCGAGACGGGGTTGCGTCGGACTGAGGAATGACGTTACGACGTCCTTCGTTATGAGCGGCGTCACGTAAAACTTGTCGTTCATCACGGACTGAACCGCCTGCATCAACTCCGTGGCCGCCGATCGCTTCAGCAAGTACCCCGACGCGCCTGCTTTGAAAGCGGCGTTGACATAAGCCATATCCGCGTGCATCGTGACGAAGATCAATTTCACCGCGGGGCTCTGCTTTTTCAGCTTCTTCGCCGCCTCGATGCCGTTCAGGCGAGGCATCGAAATATCGAGTATGATGAGGTCCGGCCGGAGTTCCGCGGTGGCTTCGACGAGGGCGCGGCCGTCTTCGAACGATCCCACCAATTCACAGTGCTCTTCAAGCAACTTCTTGAATCCCTCAAGCACAAACGTATGGTCGTCAGCCAAGATGACTCGTGGTTTCTTCATGTGGCGCTCCGGAAAACGGAATGTGTACGATGATGCGTGTGCCGCGTCCACGCTCCGACTGAACGTCGAGTCGGCCTCGCACAGACCGCACCCTCTCCCGCATATTGACCAGGCCTAACCCGGGATGACGGGTCCGAATCTCATCGAGATCGAAGCCGACGCCCGTATCATAGAGGGATAGCGTAATCTCTTGATCATCACAGGTCAATTCGATTTCCACACGAGCGGCGCGGGCATGTTTCATGATGTTGGCAAGGCTCTCCTGGGCGACCCGATAGAGACAACTGGCGATATCGCGGGGCAAGGGATCGGCCGGCTCCTCTTGAACGAGTACCGTCTTGATTCCGGTCTTTTCCGACCATTCATCGGCCATGCGCTTGAGCGCGGCAGTGAGCCCCAGGTCGTCGAGAATGGAGGGATGGAATTGGTATGCCATACGGCGAACATCGTCGGAAATCCTCACCAACCGTTGACCGAGGGAGTGGATCGCCTCCTTCGCGCGTCCCGTTATCGCCGATGGATCGGACAACAGGTTTCCGATTTCAATGACCGCCAAGGCCAGCCGCTGGTTGATGTCGTCGTGGAGCTCGCGCGCAATACGCCGACGTTCTTCCTCTTGTGCCGTCATCAATTCGGCGGTCAATGATTGGAGCTGTCGTTCTGTTCTCAGTCGGTTCGTGATGTCCCGCACGATGACGGTAAAGGTTGTTCTCTCGCCGACGGTCAGTTCGGAGATGCTCGCCTCTGCCGGAAATTCGCTTCCGTCCTTCCTCTGGCCGAACACTTCGCACCGTTGTGCCGTTCGATGAGCGGAATCAGGCGTTTGGGCATATAGGTCGATATGATTCGCATGATCGGCCCACAGTTGTTCAGGCAGCAATCGATCGATGGGCTTCCCCAATACATCGCCGGGATCATAACCGAACAGCTTCACCGCCCCTTGGTTGAAGAGCGTCATCGATCGATCATGGTCCGTGACGATGATGGCATCTTCGGCGAGGTCCAGAATACCGGCAAGCCGGCCTTGTGATAGACGCAGTGCTTGCTCGGTCCGAATGTGTTCGGTAATTTCGGTGACTAAGGTTTGATTGACGGTGGCGAGCTCCTGGGTTCTTTCCGTGACCTTGCGTTCTAAGTCTTCATTTGCCTGCTGCAGCGCGGTTTCGGCCTGCCGCCGTTTCCAGGCAAACCAGACGAGAATCCACAAAATGATAATCGTAATAGACCGGTTTCCCATCTGAATCCAAGGCGGCAAATCGGCGAACCATGGAGTCGCCAGGCCTCCGATCATCGTGAGGATCGTTCCCGCTCCCGCGGCCAGGGCCGGCATCCAGGAAAACCGGGAGGCCGTGGCGACTAACACGACGATCACGTAAAACTCATGGTCGGCGAAGGCGGTCGGAGAATAAATGTCGAACGAAAAGAGCCCAGCCAGAAGCAGAGCCATGAGGCCGATCAGGATGGACTCTCTCAATGGGACATTCATGGGCATGCTGCCAATCAGCCGGTGAACGGCCGCCGGGGATCGCCTCCGATTGTGCCTATTGTAAGCGAGGATGGTTGACGTGCGTCACATAGGTCTGTCGAGAGGCCGATCCAGGAGGTCTGAACGAGATGTTGCCAAGAGCGACCATGACAACAGGGTGCCGGCGTCTTAACTTGCGTGCTTTGCAAAAATCTGGAAATGCTGGCGATCGATGAGATCGTAATCGTCGATAAGGAGATAGCCGGCATCTTCCATTTCGCGTCGGACCTGCTCTTTTTTGACTCTGTGCCCGAATAGGCCGGGGAAAAGTCCACGAGGATGGAAATCGAGAATCGCGACGCGGCCGCCCGGCCGTAACGCCGATGCGAGAGAGCGAAAATAAGATACCCGATCGTTCATGAGATGATATGTGTCGCAACTGAACACCAGATCGACGGGCTCCGGAAGCCTGGGATTGTGCGGCTCGGCCCGGACCGGCCTCACATTGGGGGTTCCTCGTGCGACCATTTCTTTGAAGACCAAGTTGATGGCTTTCTCCTCAGTATCAACCGCATAGACCGTTCCTCTCGCACCGACCGCTTTGGCCAGATGCCAGGTAAAGTACCCTCCCCCGGCCCCCAAATCGGCAACGCGCGATCCCGGCGCGATGGACAGTTTCTCAACGACTCCTTGTGGTTTTTGCCAGGCATCTCGGGACGGGTCACTCATCCGTTGATAGTTCAGCTCGGTACAACCGGTGAAGCTGAGGATGATGAGCAACGGCAAGCCGATTCGTTTCTGCAGGAATGAAGGAGACACGGGGCCTTTCTTTCTCACGACATCGGTTCGTGTCCGATGAATGTCCGCATCCATGGAAGAGTGTACTGGCACCTCGGGCCCGTGAACTCGTTCACGCAGGCACGGAGGGTCAGCATCTAATTAGCCGATAGTCTCGTGCCGGTTCAAGTCTTGGCTTGCGCCAACATCAGCTCTTCATCGGCGACTTCTCCCGGCGCTTCGCTCGGCTCAAGCGGGCGATGTTGCGCGGCGATCAGTGAGTAGAACACCGGCACGACGAACAGGGTGAATATCGTACCGACCGTCATGCCGGTGACCAACACCATGCCGATGCTGTTACGGGCTGCGGCCCCGGGACCTGCCGCCAGGACCAGCGGGAGATGACCGAAGACGGTAGCGGCGGACGTCATCAGCACCGGACGCAGTCTGGTCAGCGCCGCCTCGCGCACCGCCATCATCCGAGAATATCCGCGAATCTGCAGTTGATTGGCAAACTCAACGATGAGAATGCCGTTCTTGGCGATCAATCCGACCAACGTGATCAGCCCGACTTGCGAATAGATATTGATCGTCGTGAGATCCAGAAAGCTCACCACCAGGGCGCCGGAGACGGCAAGCGGGACCGAGCCGGCCAGGACGATCAACGGATCGCGAAAACTTTTGAACTGAGCGGCCAGCACCAAATAGATCAGGACCACTGCAAATCCAAGGGTGACGGTAAGCGCCGCTCCCTCCTGTCGAAGTTGCCGCGACTCGCCGGCATAGTCGAGGACGACACGCGGGCCGCTCGCCGCCGCGGCGGTTTCCAGGACACGAAGCCCCTCTTCCTTTGTAAAACCGGGTTTCAGGCCGCCGAAGATGCGGACGGCGTTGCGCTGTTGAAAGCGATTCAACGTCCGTGGCGCGGTGCTCGTTTCGATGTGCGTGAAGGTCGAGACCGGGACCAATTGGCCGCCCGGAGTTTTGATTTTCAAATCGAGCAGCGGATCGAGGGTGGCCCGGTCTTTATCGCCGAGTTGCGGAATGACCTTGTAGCTGCGGTCGAAATAGTTGAACCGATTGACGTAGGCCCCGCCGAGCATCGTGCCCAGCTCGCGTCCGACTCCGGCCAGGTCGAATCCCAAGTCGGCGAGCCGCTCACGATCCAACACGACGCGGGCTTGGGGGAGGTCGATTTTGAGGTCCGTATCCACGTAGAGGAACTTGCCGCTTTGCCAGCCTGCGCCCAACACGGCCCCGACCGTTTCGAGCATTTGCTCGGCCGGTGCGTCGCTCTGCATGATCAGCTCCACGTCATACTGACCGGGCGTGGGCAGAGGCGGATCCAGCCGGGGGAACGCCCGGAGTCCCGGCACTCTCGACACGGCGCCGTACACGTCATCGTACATCTCCTCGGTCGAACGAGCGCGATCGTGCCAATCCTTCGCGACGACTCCGCCGAAGCCCCCCCATGAGGTCGTGAGCGACCAGGTGTAATCCGTTTCCGGGATGGCGGTGATCGCCTTGACGATCTGGAAGTGCTGACGATTGGTGGCCTGGACCGTGGAGTCGGGTGAGGCTTCGAAGAAAAGGCTGATATGGTTCTGGTCTTCCACGGGGGCGAGTTCCTGGCGGGAGAAATGGTAGAGCGGCCAGGCCGCGACCATGATGAAGAGAGCCGCCGTGACGATTCCCCACCGCATCGTGAGTGCGCCGTCGAGAAGCCAGGCGTAAGTACGGCGCGCCTCTTCGAACCGCCGGTTGACGAAGGCGGTCAACCGACCTTCCTTTCCCTGGGGATGGACGAATCGCGAGCTCATCACCGGCGAGAGCGTGATCGCCACGATCCCGGACAAGACCACGGCGACGGCCAGCGTCATGGCAAACTCCAAGAACAAGGAGCCCGTGAGCCCGCCCTGGAAGCCGATCGGGGCGTAGACGGTGGCGAGCGTGATCGTCATCGCGATGATGGGACCAAGCAGCTCACGCGCGGCGGCCTGTGCCGCCTCGACTCGAGATCGTCCCAGCCGCACGTGTCGTTCCACGTTCTCGACGACCACGATGGCATCGTCTACGACCAGCCCGACGGACAGCACGATGGCGAGGAGGGTGAGGAGATTGAGGCTGAAGCCGAACGCCACCATGAAGAGAGCGGCCCCGATCAACGACACCGGCATGGCGACGAGCGGCACGAGGGCCGTGCGGATCGAACCCATGAACAGGAAGACCACCAACGCGACGATGAGAATCGTCTCCGACAACGTCTTGGTGATTTCCGTCAGCGCGTTCCGGATGAACATGGTGCTGTCCCAGACGAGTTTCATGTCGATATCGCTCGGCAGGGTGGGCCGGATCCGTTCGATCTCGTCGCGTAGTCGGTGTCCGACGTCGATTTCGTTCACGCCGGGCACCGCCCAGATGCCGAGGTACACGCCTTCCGTCTCGTCATACTTGGCGATCATGTTCGCTTCTTCAGCGTCCCGCTCGATCCGCGCCACATCCTTGAGTCTCACGATGGCGCCGCCTCGGTCGGCGACGATCAGCTCCTCGAACTCACCGCTCGAGCGAAGATCCGTGTTCGCCAGAAGGTTGACCTGGACCAGATTGCCCTTGGTGCGTCCGACCGCCGCCAAATAATTGTTCCGCCGAAGCGCACTCTGGATGTCGCCGGGAGAGAGGTTGAACGAGGCCAGCCGGTCGGGATCGATCCAGATACGCATGGCGATCTGCCGGTCGCCTTCGAAAGTCACCCGTTGGACACCGGCCAGGGTTGCCAGCTGAGGTTGCAGTGTACGGAGAAGCCAATCCGTCACGTCCGGGACGGTACGCTGGGAAGAGCTGAAACTGAGGTAGAACGACGCATAGGGACGATCGGCGCGCTGAATTTCGATCGCGGGCGGTTCCGCGTCCGGCGGCAGTTCCGAACGGACTTGCTGAAGTCTTGCCGTGACCTCTGCCAGGGCCGCCGTGCTGTTGTGGTTGAGCTTTAAGTGGACGCTCACGGTACTGACACCGGCGCGACTCGTCGATTCCACATAGTCGACCCCGCTGATGGCAGACACCACCCGCTCGATCGGAGTACTCAGAAAGCCGCGGACTGTCTCGGCACCGGCCCCATAGTAGACCGTTGTGATGACCACCATGGAGTTTTCAATTTGGGGATACTGCTGGACGGGCAGTGCCGTCATGGCTCGCCAACCCCCGAGCAGAATCAGGAGATTCACGACGATCGCCAATACGGGATGTCTGATGAAAATATCGGTGAACGATGTCCGAGTCGGGTCTTGTGGCATGGTCATTGGCTAGTGGGTCACCACCCCTCAATTCTCTTTTGAGCCGGTTTCAGGCATATCTGCGATGGCGACAAGAAGACCATCGCGAAGCTTAAAGGATCCCAGAGCGGCGATTTGTTCCCCCGCCGTCAGTCCGGATAAGATGATGATCTCGTCGCCCACCATCGGCCCGCTTTCGACTAGGCGACTATGGACTCTGGTGCGGCCGTCGTGGTCAGGCGCGATGACGAATACTTGGTCGCCTCCCGGTCCCTTGCGCAATGCACTGACCGGTATAGCGACGACATTCCGCAGGGGGCCGACCGGGACCCGGACCCGTACGGACGCTCCGGGAGACGGTACATTGCCGGTGTCCTCGATTCTGGCACGTATCATGGCGTTCCGGGTCGTGGGATCGACACGTGCATCGACGGCCACGATCTTGGCTATGACCGGCGACGCATTGCTGGCTGCCAATACCTCCACCGTCTCGCCCACCCGTAAGGCCCCCGCGACCTGTTGCGGCACGGCGAAGTCGACATGCACCGCTTCACCGACGCCTTGCAGCGTGGTTAGAAGTGTTCCCTCGTCCAGGTACTGGCCGGGATGGACGTCTGCAATGCCGACGCGTGCACGGAATGGAGCCCGGATGGTTTTCTTGGCGATGATCGCCTTGGTGCGGGCAATCTGAGCCTGGGCTACGTCCAAGTCTGCGCGAGCCCGATCCACTTCTTCTTGCGTCGTGGCGAATTCCTGGTTGAGGTTCTGTCGGCGATTGAGGACCGTTCTGGCGAGTGCGGCTTGAGCTGCTTGCGCCTTGAGCTCCGCTTCTTCTACCGATACATCCAGCGCCACCAACAAGGTTCCGGCTTCCACGATCTGTCCCGGCGTGAGCCGCACTTCACGGACCGTCCCGGCCAGTTCGTTTTTCAAGGTGATCGAGCGCAGCGCAAGGACCGTTCCAATCGAGGTCGTGGTCTGACGATGGTCGATTGCACGTGCAACGGCGATGGTGACCGACTCCATCGGCTCCGGTTGATGGGCGGAGACTGCCTGCTCGCTCTGTATGGACTCGTACTTCCAGGCGGCCAGACCGATGCCGATCAGGATGACCAATAAGAGCAATAGAACTGATCCGATCCGGTTATTCTTATTCACGACAAAAGACGTTCGCGTCCCTCCTATTGAATGTTCAGCTTCAGTTCCGTTGGATGTGCCAATTATTCCATAGACTTAATCCTGCCGTCTGAAGCATCGACATATTACCAAACTTGGAGTTTCCTTGGCGCTGGTGCCGGTTCTCACGGCTCTCTACCCTTATCTGGGCCGGCTCGAAGAGGAGTGGATCGCATGAACCGTGCGGACCCTCACTGATGTCTATGAGGGGTTTCGCCAGTCAGCGCGTGGCGATGACTATGTTTAAATAGGAACAAAAAATGGCACCGAATTTTCCATCGCACCCGCTGATTTCTTTGAGGAGGCTCATCCTCGCATGTTGTTTTTGTCTTTTCGGAGGATGGTCCACACTATCTGCCCAGAACGCTCCCGGAGTCCAGCAGCCGCAACAAGTTCCGGCAGTGATTTCTCCGGTCCCATCGATGGGGGCCCCCCAGACGAGTGGCCTTCCGGCTAAAATGATCACGCCGACGACCACCAACCGCTTAACGCCGACTATACAATCGAGCAGCAGGACGCGCTTCACTACTGTCGGCCGTGGTTTGCCGGGAATACAAGGTGGACCCCCTCTGAATAGCCCGTTGGGAGCGCGCGATCCCGCGGCTCGATTCATGCGACCGCCGACGGTGGGTCCGCTCTTCTGTGATCCCGCCATCGATATGTTTTGTTGAGGACGGCTTCGTCACGAATGCATACAACGACGGATATCTCCTTCAATGGCACAAGAGATTGCGTTAACGGCCCCCTTCTTAGACATGTGGCCTGTGGTCGGAGAGCTACAACTCGCCCAGACGCTTTTCCAGAAACCGCCGTTCCGGTTCCTGCCTTACCAACGCAAGGGCCCGTTCGTAGGAAACTCGAGCCTCTGTCTTCTTTCCAAGTCGCCGGCAAAGATCGGCTCGTGCCGCATGCGCCAGGTGATAATGGTCCAGCTTACCGCTTGCCAGGATGTCATCAAGCAGGACCAAGCCTTTGGCCGGTCCATCACGCATGGCGACTGCGACGGCACGATTGAGCTCGATAATCGGAGATGGGTCCGCTCTCAGGAGCAGGTCGTACAAGGCGACAATCTGAGCCCAGTCCGTCTCGGCGGCACCGGGAGCTTCCGCATGGACTGCGGCGATAGCGGCCTGCAACGTGTAGGGACCGAAGCGGCGCAATGCCAGCGCCCGTTCGATCAACGCCACGCCCTCTCGAATGTAATCGCGATTCCATAACGAACGGTCCTGCTGTTCCAATAACACGAGATCCCCCGTTTCGGATGTGCGTGCAGCCCGTCGTGACTCGTGCAGCAGCATTAAGGCGAGGAGTCCCATGACTTCCGGTTCCGGTAGAAGTTGCAAGAGAAGCCTGCCAAGGCGAATCGCTTCGCCGGAAAGATCGGCTCTAGTCAGCGCGGCCCCGAAGGACGCCGAGTATCCTTCGTTAAAGACGAGATAGACGACATGCAGCACCGTATCCAACCGGTCGGGCAAATCCGTTGGGGAGGGCACTTCATAAGGAATGTGGGCGTCGCGGATCTTCGCCTTTGCACGGACGATACGTTGGGCCAGCGTAGAGGGAGTGGAGAGAAAGGCGCGCGCGATTTCTTCGGTCGTGAGGCCGCAGACCTCGCGGAGTGTCAGCGCTATCTGTGCCTCCGGCTTCAACGCAGGGTGACAGCAGGTAAAGATCAGCCGTAAACGATCGTCCGCAAGATGTTCGTCGTCCTGGTCTACCGGATCGCCGGCGGTCGTTTCGAAGTGTTTCGCGAACTCGTCGAGTGTGGCGTTGTAGCGGGCGCGGCGCCTCAAGCCGTCGATTGCCTTGAAGCGGCCGGTGGAGACCAGCCAGGCACGGGGATTGGCCGGCACACCGTCGCGCGGCCATTGCTCCATCGCCGCTGCAAACGCTTCATGCAGCGCCTCCTCGGCCATATCGAAATCGCCCAGCAACCGGATCAACGTCGCCAGCACGTGGCGAGATTCGGAACGGTAGACGTCCTCCACCCGCTCACGCGCCGGTTTGACCGTTTCATCGTTCATCGGACAGGTTCGGTTTTAGGCGCAGCCGAGCTCCTTTACAGGGCGGACTTCCACGCTGCCGAAGCGGGCGGCCGGAAACTGAGCGGCCACCCGGATCGCGTCATTCAAATCCGGAACGTCGATCAGCAAAAACCCGCCCAGCTGCTCCTTCGTCTCGGCGAACGGCCCGTCGGTGGTGGTTGTCTTGCCTTCCCGAACCCGTACCGTGGTGGCCGTTTCCACCGGGTGAAGCGGAGAAGCGGCAAGCAACCGGCCGGCTCTCTGCAGCTTGTCACAGTACGACATGGCTTCCTCCGAAATCGTGGCTCGCTGATCACTGGGGAAGGTATTCAAGATCTTTTCCTCGACATAGACCAGACAGAGATATTTCATGTCACACTCCTCGACATAATAGATGGGTGAAGGGTCGTCTACATGATAGTCGTCGCCATAGTCAGAAATCGACAGCGGCCTTCCGCCCTTAGATGGATGGATGGGATTTAAACGAGGACAACCGCTAGGTATTTCATTCAGAATAAGACGGAATAGGCCGTATGGGATTTAAGCGGAGCAGAACATCAAGAAACTGTTTGCAAATTATGTGGGCAGTACACTTTCGACCATTTTTCTTTCGAGCAAGTTTTATCTTGACACCTTATAGTTGCATATGCAACATTATGGGTAATGCGGACAGAGTTGCCCGGAAATGAAACAAAACAAAGCTATTGAACAGATAGTATGTGAGTGTTTGTTGAGTCGAGCACGCATACTCAATCGTGTTCTCACCAGCATCTACGATGATGAATTACGCTCCTACGGCTTGAAAGCCACACAACTCAATCTCCTGGTCCTTGTAGCGAGGGTCGGCCCTGTCCGACGTATCGACATTGGGAAACGCCTTCACCTCGATCCCTCAACGCTGACCCGGAATCTCAAAATCATGCTGACCAATGGGTGGATAGAAGAGTGTATAGACGGAGAAGACGGTCGAGGCTCGCCGTTGCAGGTCACTGCAAAAGGGCGTGACCTCCTGAATCACATCGTTCCGTCTTGGCGAAACGCGCAGGACCGCGCGCGCAAGCTGATTGGGGATGAGGGTGAGACGCTTTTAAAAAGGCTCGGAGCAAACAAGTTCGGACTTCCGACTGGGTAGGCGAGTTTTTTTGATTATTTATTTGCATATACAAATATAGGCCATTTTGCCGCGCACGAAATTAAGAGGGGGACAACATGACAAAACCAACAATGTCGATCACGGCAGTGCTCGGACAAATTAGGTTCCAAGCCGCATGGCTACAGCTCGAGAAGGGGCCTCTGGTGTGCGTTTATGCAAAACGACGAGCAGACCTCTGGCGGTCTTCACTCTTCGGAGACGGACCGCTGTCATCGATCGTGAACGTACAAGGCAAATTACTGGCTTGTCTGCTGTTGCCACTCACGATGTTTCTTGCCTGCACCCCTCAAGACAGACAACCCCAGCAAGTTGCACGGCCGGTGAAGGTTGTCCGAATCGGCGATGAAACCGCCGCCGGGGTGATGAGTTTCGCCGGGGAAGTACGGGCACGATACGAGACCACCTTAGCCTTCCGGGTATCGGGCAAGATGATTCACCGTTTCGTTGAGGTGGGAGATCGCGTGCACAAAGGGCAACTCTTAGCGAGGCTTGATTCCAACGATTATCAACTGGGAACGGACGCGCTTCACGCCCAGTTCAAATCCGCCCGGGCCGAACAGGATTTTCTCAGGGATGATCTGGCACGTTACCATGAACTCCTGAACCTCCGGGTCATCAGTCCAGCCGAGTTCGACCGGCGTGAAACCGCTTACATCACCGCGCGGGAACGGGTAGCGGCGCTGAAGGCTCAACTGAGCCAAGCGACGAACCAATTACAGTACACCGATCTGCCGGCGGATCGGGACGGCGTGGTGACGGCGCTGGAAGCCGAGGTCGGGCAGGTGGTGGCTGCCGGCCAACCGATCGTCAAGTTGGCCAGGCTTGATGAGAAGGAAATCCATATCGATATTCCTGAGCAGCGCGTGGCGGAAATCAAACTCCATCAGAAAGTCCGTGTGACCTTGTGGGCCGGCGGCGACAGGCAAATCACGGCACGTGTTCGCGAGATCGCGGCGGCGGCCGACCCGGCCAGCCGTACCTATCGCGTCAAGGCAACTCTGCTTGAAGGGCAGGATGAAGCACGGCTCGGTAAGACGGCGACGGTGTGGATTCCGTTGACGACTCCCTCTCGCATCGCCGTTCCACTCTCCGCGGTCTTTACACCTCAAAACGAGCCTGAACGGCCGCGTGTATGGGTACTGGACGAGCAGGCCGGCACGGTCCGATCCGTGCCGGTTCGGCTGGGCGAGTCACTGGACGGGGAGCGCATTGCCGTCGAGGGAGTCGTGTCCGGACAATTGGTCGTCAGTGCCGGGGTCCAGCGCCTGGCTGAGGGACAGGCGGTGCGCGTGCCGGAACAGGTCGCGGCGGCCATGCAAGGCTCCGTCGCCGAACGCAAGGAGGATCAGCCATGAAGGATTTCAATCTGAGCGAGTGGGCGCTCAAACATCACTCCATCACCGGGTTTTTCATGGTGCTGGTCCTGCTCGGTGGAATGGTCGCCTATTCCCAGCTGGGACAGCGCGAAGACCCGGCGTTCACCTTCCGGGTGATGGTCGTGAAAACCCTCTACCCAGGTGCAACCGCGCTGGAAACAGAGCAACAGGTGACAGACCGCCTGGAAAAGAAAATCCAGGAACTGCCCAATTTAGACTTCATCCGCAGCTACTCGAAATCCGGCGAATCGGTCATTTTTGTCACACCCCGTGAAGATACGCCGGCGAAAGAAATCTCGGATCTCTGGTATCAAGTGCGCAAGAAGGTCGGTGACATCCGCATGAGCTTGCCGTCCGGCATCGTCGGACCCTTCTTCAATGACGAGTTCGGCGACACCTACAGCCTTCTCTATGCTTTTTCCGGGGAAGGCTTCAGCTACGCCGAGCTGAAAGCCGCGGCGGATTCGGCTCGACAGCAGATCTTGCGCGTCAAGGATGTCGAAAAAGTCGATCTCATCGGCGTCCAGGACGAAAAGATTTACGTCGAGTTTTCCGACAAGAAGCTGGCTGAACTGGGTTTGGATCCCGCCGCGGTCGCTCAAGTACTCCAGGCGCAGAATGGCATGGTGCCGGCGGGAACGGTGTTTTCTTCACAGCGCAATCTCCCCATACGGCTCACCGGCCCGTTCGACTCGGTCGATAGCGTGGCGAACCTGGCTGTGCGTCTCGAAGGCCGGACCATCAGGGTCAGCGATTTCGCCAAGGTGACGCGTGGCTACACCGATCCGCCGGATTTCAAGATGCGTTTCAACGGCAAGGAAGCCATCGGCCTCGGCGTGACCATGCACAAGAAGGGCGATGTGCTGGAACTGGGCAAAGCGCTTGAAACCGCCATGGCTCGGATCGAGGGAGAACTTCCGGTGGGCGTCGACGTCGAGCGGGTCGCCGATCAATCGCGCGTCGTGAAAACCGCCATCGGCGAATTCCTGCGCACATTCTTCGAGGCGCTGGCGGCGGTGCTGCTCGTCAGCTTCCTCAGTCTCGGATTTCGCACCGGCTCCGTCGTCGGACTGACAGTGCCCTTGGTTCTGGCGGGAACGTTGCTGTGCATGTGGCTCTTGGACATGGAAATCCATCGCATTTCGCTGGGCGCCTTGATTCTCGGGTTGGGCCTTCTGGTGGACGACGCCATGATTGCGATCGAGATGATGGCGCGCAAACTCGAAGAGGGGTGGGATCGGATGCGCGCCGCGACTTTTGCCTACCGCGCGACGGCGTTTCCCATGCTGACCGGAACCTTGATCACCATTGCAGGCTTCCTGCCGGTGGGCTTGGCGAGATCGTCCGCCGGTGAGTATACCGTGGCGATTTTTCAGGTCATGGCCATCTCGCTGTTCCTGTCGTGGATCGGTGCGGTGGTGTTCACGCCCTATCTGGGCTTTCTGATGCTCAAAACCAAGGGCACGGGACACACGCCCGGCCACGAGCTTTTTGACACGCCGTTCTATAATCGACTGCGCCGCTGGGTGGATCGATGCGTAGAACATCGCAAGACGGTGATCATCGGCACGGCGGCGCTGTTCGGCGTCGGCGTCGCCACGTTGACCCAAGTTCCCGAACAGTTTTTCCCGCTGTCCAATCGGCCGGAAGTCATCATCGATCTGTGGCTGCCGGAGGGCAGTGCCTTCGCGCAAACCGAAGCGGTCGCCAAGCGTATGGAGACGCTGCTGGCCACGGACGAGGACGTGGTGAATTACGCGGCGTATATCGGCGGCGGCAGTCCAAGGTTTTTCCTGCTGATCGTGCAACAACTGGCCAATACCAACCTCGCCGAATTCGTCGTGATGACCCGTGACAACCTTGCCCGCGAACGGCTTATGCAACGCATCCGGCTGGCGTTCGCCACGGACTTCCCGGAAGTGCGGGGACGGGCCATGCGGCTCAATGTCGGGCCGCCGATGGACTATCCGCTCGTGTTCAGGGTGTTCGGGGAAGATCCCAAGATCGTTCGAGCCATCGCCGACCGGGTGGCCGAAGTCGTGCGCGCCAACCCCCACACGGTGGATGTGAACGACGACTGGCACGATCGCATTCCTTCGTCTCGTCTCGTCCTCGATCAGGACAAGGCGCGTGCACTCGGCGTCTCGACTGTAAGCTTGTCGCAAGCCTTGCAAGCCCACTA
>CAYXKP010000085.1:0-17392 GCA_964465695.1 uncultured Nitrospira sp. | reverse complement strand
GGAATCGGCGATTCTCCACCAGCGCGCGATGAAAGAGCCCACGCCACGTTGAATCTGTGAGATCGCGATCCACGGCGGCCGGCTGGGCTATTTCCTAGGCAAGGATGAGAATCGGAAATGTTAGGGTGAACGCTCGCTTCGACATAGAGCTTTTTGTGTCGGCTTCCAACGGCCGACCTTACTAGGATCCATGCCGAGAAGGTAGGTTACCTGTGAATTACATCAGGGACGATGTCAAACGATTTGCAACAGGGTGCGATCATCTACTTGGTGCTCTGGCCCATCGCAGCGAGCTCACCGACGCTGAACGAGAATTGATTAGCTTCTATTGCGAAGCCATCATGGCACATGCTTGGTCTCTGAGGGATGAGTATGAGATTCAGTAGGCATGTTGTGTCTGGAAGACGCTCGAGGATCTGACACCACTTTCAGGCGGCTTCTGAACAAGTTTCTCGGCCTTCCTCCTGGTTATAGAACAGTATCCTGGATCCAGTACGGTTGGGCTCCCGAGTCCTTAAAAAGGTACCACCCCTTCCCTTCTCCTCCTGCCCATTACACATATTCAGGATCCTACGGTGTTATGATAGAATGAATTAACATGTCTGTTATGCAGTGGTAATCCGGTCGGAGTAGCTTATACCACGGTACGCGTCGAGGCCTTGACTCGTATAGGTACCTGCACGTAACCTCAGATGCCTACGATCCTAAGGCCGAGGGATCTTGGGCAGTCGACAGTGAGCCGGTGACCAATGACAGCCACGACAATCGAACGGCCTTCCCCTACGGTACTTCTTGCGGAGACCGATCGGTATACGCTGAACCACCTCCCTCGCATTTTGTCTGACCGCCTCCCGCACGTGACCATCGACATTTGTTCCTCCGCAGAACAACTTTCACGAATGCTGCCCCATGCTTCCTATGATACCGTCGCGGTGTGCCCGGTCCTGATGCAAGACTATCTTGCCCTCCAGCACAAAATCAGTCAGCATTTACTCGTTCCCCTGATTGTAACCGCTGGTCGGGACGATCTCCCGATGGCCAAAACGGCGTTGAAAGACGAGGCGTTCGATCTCATTACTAAACCCATTGTTCCAGATGAGGCGACCAAGACCGTTCGACTGGCGCTGTGGCACAATCAGTTGCTTCGATTGCTCGCTTCAAAAGAGCGCGCGGTATCGAGGTTCCATGAGCACATGAAACTATTTCCTCATGACGTCAAGATGGAACAAGAATTTGTCGGCAAGATGGCAGCCTATGAACGGACCATTCGCGCCGTTTCAGCCAGCATGCAGCGGCTCCTCAATGCCGTCGAAGAAGAGTCGGCATTCGATATCGCGGTATTGCTGGCGCACCTCACGAAGCAACGGGCGTTGAACCGGCTGTTTCACCTGTGTGAGGAAGGTCCGTCGCAGTAACCACTTCGTCTCGTTCAGGACATCTCAGGGACCTGGATACATCGATACCTGAGCAACACTCCCGAACTAGCCATGTAATGTGGTCGCTTGCTGTTGCTGGTCGATCTTTTGTGACAGCTCATGGACAAAGTTCGTGAGCTCTAGGACCGCTTTGAAGGTGATGTCCTGATGCGAACTCTCCAGCTGTTTAAGCCGCATTTCAAAGTCCTCGATCCGTTTCGACAGTTTGCTGACCATGGTCTGCCTCCCTTTTAAGAAGTGACGTCCTTCATTTATTCTATGATGACGGAGATGGTTTGCGCCATCGCTCGACACCCATAGTGCCTCGTTTCCCTCATCTTCGCGCCCCATACGCACCCTTACGTATCTTGATTCGGAATAAAGACGGGCACTACAGTGGCAGCTCACGTGTGAGCGGCCTTGTTATGATTGTCGAAGTAGCAGAAGACCGGCGGATTGCGGACAATCTGGCCACGATTCGCAACTACATCAAAAGCAAGTTCCCCGGCTACAGCCTCACGGAACACGCGGTTCCCAACCTGTACCACGCGTTCACCGTCACAAACCTAAAGCTCCACAGGAGCTATGGGCTCAAAGTGAGCTGGTCGCGGCTTTCCGACCGGAGGAATACTCCGGAGCGCACGCGATTGGCATTGAACAGCGGCTTTGTGGCCAGTGCGATGGTCTGCGCAGGAGACACGCCTTATTCCTGGTAATGGAAACCGTTGGGAAAGCATGTCTCATCCTGCAGAACAAGAACGGATTGAAGCCAATTTGGGCATCATCCGGACCTATCTACAGAACAAATTTCTGAGCTACACCCTCAAGGAAGTCTCCGGCCTCGATGAGTATCACATGTTCATCGTGACGAACGTGGAGCTGTACGAGACCTACAAACTCAAGGTGAGCGGACCGCGACTTTCGGATCAAAGCAATACTCCGGCGAAGACCCAAGCTGCGTTAGACAGCGACGATGTCGCCCGGAAGATGGTCGAAGCCAACGGCGACTACTTCTATTGGGCTTGAGATCAGAGCCACGATCCGGCTTCACAAATTCCCCGTATTGCGCTCTTTAGAACGATCCGTGTAAGGTATCGATCGCGGTTTCGGCAATCCATGCCGTTACAGGGAGTGTAAGGCGAACAGCCCCGTCAACAGAGAACCTGTCTCACCGGCCATACCGTAATTCAGCAATTTTCCTATTGTGAGATCAGATAACCTATCGTATTCTTACGTGCCACATTGGCTCATAGCTCTCGACAAGAAAGGACCTCTACTCCATGAGAATTCGTCCATTGTGTCTGGCCATAGGGCTTCTTCTGCTCACCACCCCTGTAATGGCTGCCTCCTCAGATCCGGTCAATGACGATCAGAAAACCTTGTATGCCCTCGGATTGGCCATCAGCCAATCGCTGGGAACCTTCTCGTTGAGCGAGACGGAACTGGATATGGTCAAGAACGGCATGACCGACGGAGTTTTGAAGCGCCCTCAGAAGGTGGACCTCCAAACCTTCGGGCCGAAGATTCAACAACTGCAGCAGTCACGATTGGCGGTCGCGGCCGAGGGCGAGAAGAAGGCCGGGGCCGCGTTTACGGCAAAAGCGGCTTCGGAAAAAGGTGCGACGAAGACGGAGTCGGGGATTGTCATTACCTCCATCAAGGCCGGCACCGGGGCGACCCCCAAGGCGACGGACACGGTCAAGGTTCATTATCACGGCACCCTGACCGACGGCACGGTCTTCGACAGCTCCATCAAGCGAGGGGAACCGGCGACGTTTCCGCTGAACAAGGTCATCAAGTGTTGGACGGAGGGAGTTCAACAGATCAAAGTCGGAGGGAAGAGCCGGCTGGTGTGCCCCTCCAATCTGGCCTATGGAGATACCGGATCGCCTCCGGTGATCAAACCGGGATCAACGCTCGTGTTCGAGGTTGAGTTACTCGAAATCGTCAATAACTAGACACCTTCGTTGCCGCCTCTCTCCAAGGAGGCGGCAATCCTGCCCCGATTTCCGGATACTTGCCTTCCTCCCCGCACTGCGATGTTGAAAGGTCTATGAACCAGACGATTCCTGCGAGTCAGATCCATACCGTCCCTCCCTCACCTCGGCGTTGGCTGATTCTCGGACTGCTCTTCGCCATCAGCGTCGTCACCTACATCGATCGCGTGAACATTTCCGTCACCGCCCGCCAGATGATGCCGGCGTTGGGAATGACCGAGCAGGAGATGGGATTCGTCTTTTCGGCATTCGTGGTCGGGTATGCCTTGTTCCAGATTCCCGGCGGGTGGCTCGGTGACCGCTGGGGCATCCGCCTCGTCCTCATGATCGCATTGATCTGGTGGTCCTGCTTTACCGCCTGGACGGCCTTGGCCGCGACGTCTTTTCTGGCCGTGCCGCTCGGCATCGTCGGCGCGCTCGCCCTTGTCCGGTTTCTCCTCGGTGTCGGAGAAGCGGCGGCTTTGCCGACGTTCAACCGCGCCGTCACAGACTGGCTTCCCCCTCACGAGCGCGGTCTCGGCATCGGGATCGCGATCGGCGGCATCGGAATCGGCGCGGCCATCACCCCGCCCGTCACAGCCTGGATCATGGTGAACTATGGCTGGCAATCCGCCTTCTATCTTTCAAGCGGGATAGGATTCGCCCTCGCGGTCATCTGGTGGCTCTTGGCCGCCGATCGTCCATCGCCCCATCCGCGGGACACTCAGGATGATCGAACCGGATCAACGGCTCCGGCTTCGCTTCAGCACCCGTCGATCCCTTGGACTCTTTTACGAAAGACACCGAGCGTGTGGTGGTTGATGCTGAGTTACGGATGCCTGGGCTATGTCGCCTATGTCTACATGTCGTGGTTTTATCTCTACCTGGTCAATGAGCGGAGCTTCAGTGTCTTGCGAGGCGGATTGTTTGCCGCCGCGCCTTTCCTTGCGATCCTCGTGTCGTGCCCTCTCGGCGGATGGGTCACCGATCGGCTGGCCATGAAGCTGGGCATAACCAAAGGCCGCCGGATCGTGGGAATGGCCGGGATGGGACTGGCCGCAGGCTCCATCGCGCTGGGTGCGGCAGCAGAATCCCCCTATCTTGCGCTGGCCAGCCTCTCACTGGGCGCCGGATGGCTGTATTTCACGGTCGGGGCCTATTGGTCTTCGACGAGCGATCTGTCACCGACCCATGCCGGCAGCCTCTCCGGTCTCATGAACATGGGCGCCAATCTCGGAGGGGCTATTTCACCGACGCTGACTCCATGGATCGCCCACCAGTGGGGTTGGGGCGTCTCTCTCGGTCTGGCGGCCGCCGTGTCGCTGCTCGGTGGGATCATGTGGTTGCGCATCAAACCGGGAGACGGGCTGAAGCACTGTTGACCGTCGCCTTCGACCCTGCCGGCTATGTCAAGCCTTGCCTGACGGAAGACCGCCTTGTTACAGTCATCACCGATGACACTCGAGTTTCGAAAAAAAGATCCTAGGGTCACGATTACGACGAGATTCGGGGAGATCAAGATCCGCTTCTACCCGGACGCAGCGCCTCGCCATGTCGAGAACCTCATCAATCTCGCAAAAATGGGATTCTATGACGGCACTGCGTTCCATCGTGTGGTGCCGGGGTTCATCATTCAGGGGGGCGATCCATTGAGCAAGTCTCCCGACCGTGCCCTCCACGGCACGGGCGGACCGGGATACTTTCTTTCTCCGGAGCCGAACGACCACCCCCACAAGCGGGGGGCGGTATCCATGGCGAAAATGCCCCGTGAGAGCAACAGCACGCGCGACTTCAACGACAACGGCTCGCAGTTTTTCATCTGCGTCGGGGAGAACAGCGGCCTGGATCGGCGCTACACGGTGTTTGGGGAAGTCTTTCGTGGGATTGAGGTGATCGACAAGATTGTCGGTGTCCCTCGTGATGAGCGAGACAACCCGCTCGATCCGATCAGAATCACGATGACCGTGAAGGAGTAAGTGCCCGGCGTCGCTGCGCATTCCTATGGACGTTGAGACCAATCGATTGAAAGGAGCGGTCCTCTCCGGCGCAGATTCGGCGGCCATCCGCCTGGCAGGGACGATCATCAAGAGAGGCGGACTCGTCGCGTTCCCGACTGAAACGGTCTATGGCCTCGGCTGCGATGCCACGAATGCCGACGCAGCGGCGAACGTCTTCGAAGCCAAGCAACGCCCGCAGTTCGATCCGCTCATCGTCCACATCGCGGATCGAAGCCAATTGGATCTTGTGATCGCATCTCTGCCGCCATTCGGTTTGCTGCTTATGGACGCCTTCTGGCCAGGCCCATTGACGTTGGTGCTGCCAAAACAGCCGGCGATCCCTGATCTTGTCACGGCCGGGCTTTCGACGGTGGCGGTCAGAATGCCGAACCATCCGGTGGCCCAGGCGCTTATTCGTGAAGCCGGGACTCCGATCGCCGCCCCCAGCGCCAACCCGTTCGGCTATGTCAGTCCGACGACGGCGCGTCATGTCGTGGATGGGCTGGGGAACAACGTGGATCTGATTCTCGACGGCGGGCCCTGCCAGGTGGGAGTCGAATCGACGATCGTATCACTGGCGGGACCGCAGCCGGAATTGTTGCGCCCGGGCAGCATCACCATCGAGCAACTCGGCGCCGTCGTCGGCTCTATTCGTCGGTCGTCGTCGATGAATCAAACACCCGTCGCACCAGGCCAATTGTCGCGTCACTACGCCACGCACACACCGTTGACCATCGTAACCTCGGCTGGAGAGAGGCCGCTCCTGAAAGATGACGAGCGCGCGGGGTTACTGATTTTTTCGCAAGCCAGTGCGACCGACGATCGCTTTGCAGCCGTTGAAGTGTTATCTCTTACCGGCGATCTGAGGGAAGCCGCACGCCACCTGTTCGCCGCGCTGCGAAGGCTGGACTCCCTCGGCTTGGATAGGATCTATGCGGAGCCCTGTAAGGAGGAAGGCCTCGGGGTCGCCATCATGGATCGGCTCCGCCGCTGCGCAACGCCATAACGGCGCCTATCGCCTCTCATCACCGCCCTCATCGTTACGTCCGCTGGAACAGGATCTTGGCGATCAAGACCCGGTTCTTATCGATGATCGCGATCAGTATGATCGCATAGGAGAGAAGCCGTATGAAATATACGAGCGGCTCCGATTCGTCGTTCCCCAGATGTCCCGCCAGCACCAGACGGCTGACGCTGGCGAACACAAAGGACCAGGAGAAAAAGAGAAAGAACCGGTCCCTCGTGACTCTCCAATAATGCAGAAAAAACAGCGCCAAGATGACATCGCCCATCACCAGGGCACCAAGCAAGAATTCTTTTAGCGCCGTCGATTCAAGCATGGAGCGCAGGCCTCACTTCGATTCGTAAATCAGACCGAACAACAGGAGACCCTGTGCCGCTAACGAAATGGCATAGCGGAAGACGCTCAAATCGACCACGGGAAAGATCAGCTTGTCGGCCATCAGCAAAACGTTATTGGTCGTGACGATGATGAAAAAAAGACCGCTCCAGAACAACAGCTGATACCGGCTTCCCCTGTAGGCCCGCAACAGCAACCAGGCGCACAGAGCGGCAGTCAGAGCACAGAGACCGTAAATGAGTGAGGCCATGATTACTCCTTAGGCCAGAGTTTGAACGCCTGGGCAAATTGCTCCATCCGCATCTGCGCCTTGGCGTGCACGAGATTCGACACCGGCACGAGGTGCTTCGAATAGTAATAGGCGAGCCGATCCACCATTTCACGAAGGTCCCCGGTGTCCGGCCTGTACCGGTAAACCGGACTTGGCTCCTTCTTGCATATCAGCAAACCGTGACGGCACAGCCCGTCCAGCACCGGCGCGCAGTCCTCCTTGGAGATATACAACCGATCCGCCACCTGCTTGGTTTCCCACCAACTATCCGGGCTTTGCCGCAATAACAGCACCGCCTCCAACTGAGCGATGGAATCGATACGATCGAGGATGAACCGGGCGACTTCCTCTGGGATGACCGTGTAGTCCATGTTTCTTTAGGACATCAGCTCTTGCCCAGCAAGACCGCTTTACCGGCTTTGCTGACGACGGGCACGAAGGATACAGGCTTCAACACGGAGTCTCTCGAGGTACAGGGCAGTTCCGCCATTTTTCAGTCCGCCAACCATTGCAGTATGAGTAGCAAAAGACGCGGCGCACCCAACGAGTATGGATGAGTAAGCTATGCAGGGGAGCTGATCAACTGGGGATATACCTAGTGAGGAGGCGACGGTGCGAAGAGCCTTCCACTCGCCGCTACCTTGCGGGTCCGAGTGCTTTCACCGAGGCGCGGGCGGCAGAGCGGGCTTTGATGGCAGGGTTGAGGAGCACACCGGGATCGGCGTGGATCCCGATTTCAGCCACTCGTTGACATTGTCGGATGACGTCATTGAGGGACGCGACCGCCTCTTCCCGGCCCGGATGGGAAGCAGGAAGCTGCTTGATGATCGACTCCGCATATCGGGAAGCCTCGCCACAATGATGAAGGATTGCCTTGGCATCGCCCATGCCGCCATGGGCCACCATGTCCTCCGCATTTTGCAGTAAACCGTCCCTCTGTTCTTGAAGTTTCGGATCGATCACACCCGCGGCCATGGACATTGCGACCGATGAAAGCATGGCCGCCATGATGAATCCGATGAGCATGAACGTTTTGAGAGGGCCCCGATGCCGCTCGGCTGTTTTCCCCATCAATAGCGTCCTTTCGGATCGATGACCGCCGAGGTCAGGTCACGATACAGCCGGTGAAATGCCTCTGTGCTCAGCGCGGGGTCCTGTAGTCTGGCCAACGTATCCTGGCTGATGGGATACTCGACCGTGTCGTCATAGTTCGAAGAAGCAATCGTAATGAACCTGGGAGGGAACAATCGGTCCGGCAACAAGATGCCGACTCCTCCGTTGTATTTGATCGCCAATCGGATCGCCTCTCGTGCCTTATCGGCCGGCACATCCCTCCCCAACCCGATATTCTGAGGCGGTTGGCCCATCCGGGCAAACTGAAAATGTACGTTCGTCATCCCGGCTTCAGCAAACTCACGTTTGAGCTCCGCTTCACGGGCACGATATTGCTGGGCCAGCACCACCTCGACGCGGCTCACCGTCGGCGTGGTTGCGTTCTCGCCGAAGGCGACCATGACTGTTCCCTCACCCACCAAGGCGAAAAGTAGCAGACCGACAATGTGCCGCCGTAGACGCCTCATCAGGTTGCCTTGAAGGTATATCCCTCCGAGCCGGCCTCCGTTGCCACGGACTTCCTTTCGATATTGATTACCCGATACCGGGTGTCGGGCTGTGGTCCGTGAGTCCGCCTGAAAGTCTACGATGGTAACGATTCCCAGGCTTCCAGGCAAGCCTGCATAAGATCAAGAACCAAACGTGTCATGGCGACGCCATGATAAAAAACACTGGGGAGCACGACGGCTCCCCAGCATTCCGGAATCAGGTGAATTCAGCGGGATGGCGGCGTACCCACGTCCCGGTGAGTACGCCGCCGAGATTTACTTTTTGTCCTTCATCGACGTCGGTGAGGCTTTTACCTTACCGGACGGCTGCTCCGCGGTCCTGGTGGGCGGAACCTGCGGCATCAACGGCTTGATCCGCTGGTCATCGACCGGGAGGACCTTGAACAGACCCCACTGCCCGGCGTTGGCAAAAGCCGGACGCTGATTTTTCCACAGATAGTCGCCCACGATCTTGTTCGGACCGCCGGCTCCCCCTGTGAGGTAGGCATTGATGATCTCGGAACCCCCGAACTCCATGGTGCTGACTTGGTCGGCACCCTGCATGTACGGCTCATGCGGCCATTCATGCCCGTCGACCGTAAACAACTGCACCTGTTCGCTGAATGCGCCCAGGACGTGAATGGCCACGGGATCTCCGACGTGCGCCTGCAGCAACGGTGTCGAAGGCGTATCACCGGCCTTGACGCAGCTGAAAATCTCCGACACGTCACAGCCCTTTTCCATCCGCCATGCCGTCGGCTCGGAGCGGTAATTGACCGCCGTGATGCCGGCCACCTGTTGGATGTAGGGCATGAAACTGACCCCCACGATATTGTCTTCATCCTGGAACATCAGCGAGAAATCGCGATAGTTCTTCCGGTTTTCATTCCCCGGAAGCGTCCGATCCACGAGGACATCGGCGCGCCAGCTGCTCTTCATCGTGATGTCGTCACCCGTGACCGGATCACGGTACCGGGATCCTTTCGGCCCGATGATGATCGACCCGAAGAGGCCGTTCCGCGGGTTTTCCACGACGTTACCCCAATCCTGAATGAGAGCGGCAAGCTCGCCGTATTCAGGATGAGCGTAATACGTATAGGTCTTGCTCTCGCCGGGACCGACGGTTTGGTCACCGGGATTATTGCCCACATTGGCCCCGAACGAGTCCTTCGGGTTGAACGCCATCATATCGACGTGGAACCCGGCTCGATCCTTGGCCATTTCATTCTTCAAGTTGATTTTCACGCAATCACCGACGTTGACATGGAGAGTCAGCGGGCTCGGTTTCAACTCCCCGGCCTTCACCCGACCACGGTCGCCGTCGAGGACATACATCTTGCCCTGCTCGTTGCCGAAGACCATCTTGCGTTCGAGATCGACTTCCATGACTCCCGGCGCACCCTCATGGTACCGGATCTGTTGATCGACCGCCGACACATTGAACGTCTTCACCGGCGCTTCAGCCGGACACACCGACGGAGCCGACTTTTGGATCTGCTCACGCCCCGGCAACGGTTTTAAATCGCTTTGCATTTCGTCGAACACGCGGAAGATGCCCCAACTGCCTTCCGCAAAGTGGGATGCGCGACCGCTATAGTAGAGATAGTCGCCTGCCTGCTTCTGCGGTCCACCGGCGGCCGGAATGGCCGGGTCGTACCGCTCGCCGATTACCAAATGCACCGTGCTGCGCGGCATGGCATCCTTCCCATACCGCTCCATCGGGAACCAATGCCCGGTCACGTGCCAGGTGTGAACTTCATTGGCTGATCCGACGAGCGCCCGCACCAGAATGGGGTCGCCGAGATAGGCCCGCAACAACGGCGTCCCCGGATCGCCGTGGATGCCGGACACGAAGAGTTTCGACGGGTCCGGATTGTTGGCCAGGCGCACGCTCAACGGCTCCACACGCATGCTGTAGCCGCTGCCCGTCGTGGCTTCACCGCCGTTCAGGAACCACATCGCGGACTTGTTGATCTTCTCCGGGAACTGATGCGACGGCGGTCCGTCCACCGTCACCGCATTCATCTTCGCCTGAGGATTGTCCGTCGTGATCAGCTCCGCCGTTCGGGCGTTGCTGTCCATGATATGCATCATGACTTCCCGGAAACTGCCGCGGATATGGGCCGAGACCGGCTCCAACGTATGGATGTCCGCGATGGGGCCACTCCGGATTTCCTTGCCCGTGACCGGATCATGATAGGTCGACCGCGGTGGCTCGGTGATAAAGGCCGAGAAGAGGCCATGACCCCACGTATCCGTGCCGAACACGTGATCATGCCAATACACCGTGCCCAGATCGGCGTCGACATACCAGCGCTCGCGAATGAACTCCACGCTGGCGATGTCATTCTTCTTGTGCGCATGCTTCAACGGCGCGTCGAATGTAATCGTCTTGCCGTTGATGGTCTTGATCCTCGCCACTTCAAAGTACTTCGGATCATCCATCCCGACACCGAGCTCCGTATTCACGTGGAACTTGGACGTGTCGGCGACGGTGATGCTCCGCGCACCGGCCTTCGTATCCGCCGTCAAGACCGTATTGGCCGGCAGCGGCATACCCTTGTCCGGTTGCGGGTCCTTCAACATCGTGAACGCCCGGAGGGACATATCGTACGAGAACCCGATGGTCGGTCCATCGGACGCGCTCGTGTCGAATTGGAAGAAATGCGGATGAAGGTTGATCTTGTTCGACCAGCCGGTCCGCGCGTCATCGGGAATCTCGTTTTTGAAGATGACGTCGACGCAGTCATACACGTTGCCGCGGATGACCAACGGCACCTGCTTCTTCGGATCTTTACGAACTTGTTCTTCTTCTTCGTGCAACACATAAATCATGCCGATCGGATCGATGAGCGCCGCCGTATTGGCCGTCGCCGGTTTCAGCGTGATCGGCAGAGTGATCGAATGGATCGTGAAGTACTTCCGGGGAGCGTTCTCCGGGCACAAGCTCCACGGACCCTGGGCTCCCGGCTTGGGCGGCTCGGTGTCCCTGGTTCCGTCTTCCCGGACACGGAACGGCTCCAACCACGGCGCGCCGCCATGGTTCGGCGCAAAGGGCGGCCGCTTCCCAAGGTGCGGACGCAGCCACGGGAACGCCAGTTTACCCGTCTGTGGATCGAACGTGATCGGCAAACGCTTCAGAGGAGCAGGCGACACGTAGTCCGCCCACTTGTGCGGCGTTTCCGGCTCATTGAGCGCCAACGACCCTTCCCACTTCCAATTCACGACCGTCGCGTCATTGGCTTTCGCTTGCTTGACTTGATCCTCCGTCTTACCGGGCAAACCCTGCGGAGGCAACATATATTCCACCCAATCCTTGATGGAGACCTTCACAGGATTGGCTTTCCAGTCGGTCTTGTCTTTCGTAATTTCGTACTTCTTCCCGCCGTACCAATCGACGGTGGTGCCGACCAACTTATCCGAGCTGATGGCCGGCTTGATCTTGCCCGCTCGATCGGGCAGTTCGACCAACGGCTTCATCACATCGGTCTGGAACCCGGGAGCCTGCAAGGTGTTATACACGCGCCAGAATCCCCACATGCCCGTCACATAGTGCTGAGGGATATGACAATGGAACACGAATTCCCCGGCCAACGCTTGTAACCCGCCCGATCCGCCCTCGATCACTTCATCGTAAATCTCCGAAGGTCCGATCGACTGCACGTCCAATCGGTCGGAGGTGTCGTTGATCAGAGGGAACTTGACCGGACCGTTCTTCGACAGAGTCGGATCCAGCTTGCTGGTGCCGGGCTGTCTGGCCCAACGGATCGATCCACCGTGGAGGTGGTGGGAATGGACGATCTCCGATCCGCCAACCATCCGGAATTTCGCCGGATCGCCCAGATAGGAACGTGGGATGGTGGTCGCTGGATCACCGAACGTATAGGATCCATAGCCCTGAGATTCATCGGCAAAACCGACCAGGTGCTCCTGCATCTCCAGTCGGGTGCCGTGCGGCTCGCTGCGGTAGTTCAGCAACCGGGCGGCCGGACGATAGGTGTCCGTATGGGCATCGCGCTGCGGCAGCATGTCGCCCTTGCGGTTCAACAGCCGGAACGTCTCGTCACCCGCCTCATGATAAAAGATCACGAACTCTCGGAAGTCCGATCCGTTCTCTACGTCGATCATGGCTTCCCAGCCGCTCTTCATATCCTCGCCGGTAAACGGGCTGAGATAGCGGGACCCACGCGGCTCGACGACGAGTGAACCCAACAGACCCAACGAATATTGGTCGCGCGTGGCGTGGCTGTGAAACGCGTGTCCGCCTTCCTGCGTGTCGGGTTGAATGTACCATTCAAACTCACCGGTCTTTCCCGACGCCACCAAGGCGTCCGGGTTATTCGCCGTCGCCGGCTTGCCGGTGCCGGCCACCAGCATCTGTGACCCGTTGATGATCATGTTCGTGGGCTCGCCTTCGATCTGATTGCGAAGCGTCACCCGGAGACAATCACCCTGGTTGGCACGGATGACCAGCGGCTGGATCAAATCTCCCTGCAAGCCGTTGGAGACCGCTCCATCGGCGAATGTCGGATCCTCGCTTTCCCGCGCCGCCTTATTCTTCGCTTCTTCCTCACGCACCCCCGCGACATGTTCCGTCAAGGCATACATGAAGCCCGGGTAGAAATCCCCGAACCGGTTGACGGTGATCTCGACGTTCATCGCCGTCACATCGTACGAACGGATGGGCGCATTCGCCGGACATCGGTTCCCCTGCGACACCTTGACCTTGTCCATGTCGTCCGCGACCAGCAGGACGCCCTGCTGCATGGCATGGGCGCTTGCCCCTTGGAATGGCCCACGCGTTTGAACTTGCCGCTCGATCTGTTCCACCGCTTTCGACATCTTGTCCATCAAGGCCGGACCTGCCTGCGCATGGACCGGTGTTGCGACATTCGCGGTCGAATCTTCTGCGACATGCGCGTCGTGCGACATGATTGCGCCAGCCGGAAGCGCTCCAGCCACTGTCAGGCTGGCTGCCAACCCCCAAATTCCCGGCCACATTCTTTTCGTTACATCACGCATACGTTCACCCTCCTCCAGAAAAATATTCCTCCGCGTACCTTAATAACCAGGTAAGACACTAGTTGAGTCGATTCGACATGATCACGTAGACTTCAATTGGAAGGGTCTTTGCGACCAAATTACAGATCGCGCACATCTGATATACACAAGGTTGCAAGCGGACCTTACGCTGGGCGACTATATATATCGATTCCAACGCTCTTTTGCAACAGGTGCCCGAGGGATTTTTCTACCTGCCGCAATCTACTCGTAATCCTACCAGACGACGCCCTCGGAACGCATCCATGCCGTCCGGGCTTGATCGATTAGACCCTGATACGGATATTCGTGGGCTGGTCGCGTAGGTTAAGCGGGCGGAGGCGGCTCTATGTGGCCCTACGGCCGGTCATGCCTGAATCGCCAACGGTGTACGGAGAATTGTTTTCCTTTCAACGAGTCCCATTATGGAGTTTGCAGTTCAAGAGTCGGAGTAATTTCCACAGGCTTTCCCAGCGCGCCCAATCCAAAATGCGGATTATCCGTCATTTCGTGAACGCTTCGGCGTCCTTGAGGAGACTCGAACGTGAAGTCGATCTCAAGGGTCTCCGTCGCTGACAGAGATACTTTCTTTTCAAGGACCGTCCCTACACCCGGATGCCAAGCCATCAAAGTATAGTCGCCGACCGGCACGTCGGACAGGGAAAACCGTCCCTCCGAATCGGTCACCATGTAATACGGGTTGTCCACGGCAAGCCCCCAGCTTTCCATGTAGGCATGAAATCCACACTGCATGACGAAAAACCGCCGATTCTTCGTCATCTTGACGACTTCGATCATCGGCTGTCCCGCCAGATGCTCATGGGTTTCGGACCCGGCATCGCGCTTGTGCAGGGGATTCATGGGAAGGGGCGTATTGAATAGCACGCGCGGGCCCAGTTCCGACGTCTCGTACGCCTGAATGTCATGAAACACCGGATCCATGTTGACGACCCGCACTTCGGCTCGGTCTTTCACCACGCTTACGAAAGGCAAAAACCGGCAGTCGCGCGCCTCGATGGTGGGTGGCACGAAGTTGAACGGCTTCCCCTTCGCCGCGCCGAGCAGGAACACCACGGTGTCTTTGAGGCCTCGATCGGCCGACAGGCTGAACTCATCCAGAATTCTCCATCCGGTCCCGGTGGAGATTCGTCCGCAGTAGACAGGATCTGGAAAGGTGATCAGATTGAACGCTTTGGGAATCGGCTTCCCTTCCGTCATCCTCACTGTTCCAGAAATCGTTCCACCGTCCTTCACCTCGATTTCTTGATAGGACCAGGCCGTTGAAGCGCAGGCCACCATGAATAGCGCCGAAACGAACAGTGTTTTCATTGCCGGCTTACCTTTTATTGAGTATTGAGATCGGCTCTTTCCCGGTATCTGACGCCCGCCATGAGAAAAAGAGGGGCAGCGCAGGCTCCCCCTCATCATCGTCTTGGTGCCGTCTGAGAGGCACGTTACGGTGTTGCGACCGGAACCATATACGTCGGTTCATCGACGGAGGCGCTCTGCGTCCTCGGCTGGGCACCGGAGATGGACAGTAACCGCTGATCTCCGGTCGGCAGTACCCGCAGATACCCCCACTGTCCCGACTGCGAGTAGGGTAACCGTTGATTGCTCCAGACATAATCCCCCGGCATGCGGAACGGGCCTCCGGCGCTCGGGAGAAACGCATCCAACGTTTCCGATCCGGCGAACTCCACCACGCTGATCATGTCCGCTCCCGGCATGAACGGCTCAATCGGCCACTCATGGCGTTCGACGCTGAACATGCCGTTCTGTTCGCTGCTGGCGCCGAACACGTGAATCCTGACGGGATCCCCGGCATGCGCCTCGATGATCGGTGTCACCGGATCTTCCGGCTTGTCCACGACGCAGGGTTGGAACACCTTGCCGAGGGTGCACCCTTTCTCTTCGCGGAACTTATACGGTTCCGATCGGTAGTTGACGGCCGTCAAGCCCGCCGTGTTCTGCACATACGGCATGAAACTCGTTCCGATGATATTGTCCTCATCCTGGAAAAACAGGGCCACATCGCGATAGTTGGCGCGATGCTCATACCCTTGAATCGTCCGATCGACGATGACATCGGCCACCCAGCTGTTCTTCGTCGAAATATCGGCGCCGGTTTTCGGATCACGGTACTGGGCGCCCTTCGGGCCGATCACGACGGCTCCGTAGAGTCCGTTTCTCGGATTGGTCATGACATTGCCCCAGTCCCACACCAATGAGGCGGTCTCTCCTATGAACGGGTCCGCGTAATAGGTGTACGTGCGGTTCTCTCCCGGTGCGATGGTTTGGTCGCCGGGATTGTTCCCGACGTTCGCGCCGAGCGAGTCCTTGGGGTTAAACGCCAAACCGATGGCGGAGAACGACGCTCTGCTCTCCTTCATCCGGTTGGTCAACTGTATCTTCAGACAATCGCCGACATTGGCCCGCAAAGTCAGCGGCATCGGCTGAACGCCTTCCGCCACCTTCATCGTGTCGTCTTCCAGCGCATACACCTTGGCGTCCGAATTGACCATCTGGATCGTCCGTTCGAAATCGACTTCGATGGCATCAGGCGCCTTGGGGTTCAACTTCATCGACGGATGATCCAACGCCACGACGTGGAAGCTCTTTACCGGCGCCTCCGACGGACAGACCGGCAGCGGCTTCGGAATCTCGTTGCGGCGGCTGTACCCTGCGGGGAGTTTCTGCAGATCGGACACCTCCTTGTCCAACACACGCATGATCCCCCAGGCGCCCTCTGAAAACTTGGACATGCGGCCGTTGAAGTGGATGTAATCTCCCGGCTGAAGCCTGGGTCCGCCGGCTTGCGGCACCACCAGATCGTACCGTTCCGCAATGCCGATATGGATCGAATTTTTCCGGTTCGCATCGCCCGCATAGCGTTCAGTCAAATAGGTATGGCCTGAAACCGTCCAGACCATCGTCTCGTTCGCCATCGTCTGCAGCAGCCGGAACACCACCGTATCACCCAGGTAGGCGCGCACCATCGGCGTATAGGGGTCGCCGTGGGCGGCGCTGCTGAACAACTTGGACGAATCGGGATTGAAGGCCAAACGACTCGCGACGGGTTCGGCCTTGAAATTCAATCCGCCCCCCGTCGTATGGGTTCCGCCGTTGAGGAACGGCATCGGCGTCATGGGAATGTGTTCCGGCATCGGGAAGGACACCGTTTTGCCTGCCTCCAGCGCCACTTCGATGGGCTGTCCCGGCGGATTACCGGCCGTGACGATGTTCACCGTATGCGGCACCGTGTCGTTGAGCTGCACCATCAATTCCCGGAAGCTGCCGTTCACGCCGTACCCGACCGGCTCGGTCGTTCGGATATCGGCGATCGGTCCGCTCCGGATCTGTTTCCCGGTCTTGGGATCATGATAGGTCGAACCGACCGGTTCGGCGATGGTCGTGCCGAAGCCCCCGTGGGGCCAGGTGACGCGTCCCAGCGCATGGTCGTGCCAAAAAACCGTTCCGACGTCGGAATCCACCCAGAACCGCTGCCGGACGAACTCCACCGTCACGATGTCGTTGACCGGATGAGCATGCTTGAGCGGGCGATACAACGTGATCCGATCGCCTTTGATCGATTTGACCCGACCGACCTCGTTCCCTTCGACGTTGTCCGCTCCGATCAGAATTTCCACGTTCGGATGGTACTGGGCCGCGTTCTTGACGGTGATCTGACGATCCCCCTTCTTGGCCGGCTTGGTGAACACGGTATTCATCGGC
>CAYXKP010000084.1:16267-18025 GCA_964465695.1 uncultured Nitrospira sp. | reverse complement strand
TTTCCGATCGTAGTATGTGTCAGGTTGGTAACTGGCGAAATACATCTTATAGGGTCCGACGTGAAGCACGCACGTATCAGCTGCCAATTCATGCCCATGCTGGGCCAGTGCCGTAAAAGGAGCCAAGATCAGAAGGAACAGACCGCATACCAACGCACGAATCAAAAGGTGACCGGACATTTTCAAACCTCTTTTCCCCGGACCGTAGTCATCCGTAGCAGGCGTGTGCCGACTAGGAAGCGGCGATTTGCGACGGCTTGCGGCGGTCCCGCATGAAAAACACGATCGCGCCCACGATCACTACGGCCGCTACGGGAACCATATAGATGTTTAAGAATTTTGAAAAAACCTTGGGTTCGCCTACCGAAAATGGAAAACGTGACACATGCTGTTGTTTGTCGCCGACAGTGACGAGGCCCACGAATTTACCGGGCTTGTCGAACGTGTATGCAAAATCGATGGAACCGTTAGGATACACTTTGGCCGGAAGGTGAAACACCGTAATGGCCTCCATATTGTCCTCTGAGCCGGTGTCCTTGATAATGCGCACTTCAGCCGGGAGTGTACGGAGTTCTTGTTCGATATAGTCGAGTACGACGATCGTTTGACCGGTCGCCGGGATGTCTTCACAGAACTGTTTTTGTTGAGAGTTCTCGGGCTGATAACCGCTGAAGTGCATCATGTAGGGTCCTATAGTGAGTTTGCACATGTCTTCAGCCATGGAGAGTCCGCCATGAGCATGGACCTGTGAGGACAGAAGCCCGCCGATTGCCAAGACCGCACATCCGACCGTTAGTTTCAGGTTTACGAAAGACCTCATGGAATGATCCCTCTCTGGAATGTAGAATGAATGCTCAGTGAACACTTAGAGTAGTCACACGCGGCACCGGCTTTTCACGAACGGCGGCGAGACGCAAACCAACCCCGCACTCGACTCGATTTCGAGAGCTCATACCCGACGATCCCCAGTACCAGCAGCAAAGCCAACGGCCCCAGCGCGGCGCGCCCGAGTTTTGAATAGTCGATCTGCTGCACCCTCAGGAGATAAGAGGAAGGGCTGAGCCCTTCTGCCGTGATGATTAATTTATAGAGGCCCTTGTCCAGTTTCGCTTCCCCTCTCACTACGCCGTCAGGGTGAGAAACCGGTTTCCAGTACGCGATAGTCTTGGCCTCGTCCGGTTCGTTTTCGTTGATCCCTTGGATGATCTTGACCCCTACCGGCAGGTTGCGCAGGCTTGGATCGACCAGGTCCACCACGAGAAAGGTGTCACCCACATCCGGGATGTCGGTACAGTATTGAGCTTTGGGTTCGATCTGTGGCTGGTATGCGCTGAAATGGACCATATTCCCGCCGATTCTTCGCACGCAAATATCCTCTTCGATCGATACGTTTCCATGCGCGACGGCGAGGCCGGGATGGAATACCGCCGTAAGAGCCAATAGGAAAAGGGGCGGGCCGAAGCGTCTTACTTGCTTAATCATGACCTCATCTGCCGTATCATGTCTGGACGGTCCGGATCTTGGGAAATGTACCACCCCGCAGACTATTCTTTCAAGTGCTCGAGCGGCGCGCACGGTGTGTCGAATGCACGCCGCCGTAGCGTGCACGAGACAGTCCAATACTGAGAATTCATTTCATCGAAATTGAGAAGGAAAGTCGAAATGGTTACATTTCTTGGGTTGACGCGAGGGGTGAGACGTGTTGATAATAAGAAAAACGGTGTGCCCAGCCCGAAAAGGAGGCCAGTGACATGAAAG
>CAYXKP010000084.1:0-16257 GCA_964465695.1 uncultured Nitrospira sp. | reverse complement strand
TCAACATACTCAATAAAATCTTGACGGCGGATTTGACGGCCATCAATCAGTATTTCGTCCATGCCAAGATGTGTGACAACTGGGGGTATGAACGCCTCCATCATAAGGTGCGCGAACGGAGTATCGACGAGATGAAAGATGCCGACGAACTGATCGGCCATATTCTCTACTTAGAGGGCGTGCCCAATGTGCAGCGCATGAACACGGTCCAGGTGGGCGAGACGGTGGCCGAGCAATTACAATTGGACTTGAAGGCTGAGCAGGACATGCTCGCGTTGTTGAACGAAGGGGTCGTGCACTGTACGAAGGTCATGGATTTTACGACCCGTCATATGCTTGAAGACATGGCGAAGGACGTCGACGGGCATATCGATTGGATCGAAACCCAACTGGAAACCATCAAACAAGTCGGTCTTGAAAACTACCTGGCTGAACAGATCAAGAAAGAGTCCTGAGGAACCATGAAAGCCAAAGAAGGCGTTCTGGAGTTACTCAATCAGGTTCTGCGAGCGGAATTGACCGCCATACACCAATACTTGCTGCATGCGGCTCTGTGCAAGAATTGGGGGTACGAACGGCTGCATGACCATTACAGCCATTTGGCGAACGAAGAAGTAAGACATTCTGCCTGCCTGATGGACCATATCCTGTACCTGGACGGAGCGCCGGAGATGGGACGGCTTGATACGGTCGCGCTGGGACAGGATGTGGGGGCTTTGTTTCGGGCCGATCTGGCTTTTGAGTGCGAGGATGTCGAATTACTCCGAAAGGCGATTGCCCATTGCGCCACGGTCGGGGATTTCACGACCCGCCACCTGTTGGAGCATATGATCGAAGATTCGGAAGAACACGTCGACTGGTTCGAAACTCGGCTCCGGACCATCAGCCAGGTCGGTCTCGAGCGGTACCTGTCGGAGGTCATTCGGAAGTAGGCGTCAGGTCTGCTCGACGTAGCTACGAGTACTGGAAAGTCTTTAACCAAGCTTTGAGCCGTCGTGTCCGGAGCGATCGTGCCAGACCCCTGGCCTGCCCCAGCTGACGATGGAAGCCGCGGCACTTGATGCACCACAGCTGGGGATTGGGATGGCAGATCGGCCCGTGACAGCGCCGGCAGGTCATGAAGAGTGATTCCAAGGACGGGAACTGTTTCATAGGTTTCCTGTTTCAATACTGCGTATGGTTTAGCCCCTCGATATCCTACTATTGATAATCCTCATTCAGTGACTTGAGAAAAGCGACAATCGGCGTCATGTTCTCCTCGGTGAGGGCGATACCTTGAAGTTGCGTTGCGCCGTTGCGGAGCGTGCCGGCACGGGCTTGTGTTGAGACGTCGATATAGAAATCGATCACGTCGTCCAACGTGTCGAACTGACCGTTATGCATGAATGGAGCGGAATGCCCTAGATCGCGCAGGCCCGGGGTCTTGAATCGGGCGATTGCCCGATTGAGGAGGTCACTTTGGGACGCCGTACAGGGCTGCTCATCGTCGCAGAGTATGGTTCGGATCTTGGCTTGAGGTTCAGGCATGTCCGGGTTGGCGAAGACATTCCACAAGCCCAAGTCGGTCAACGCCGTACCGGCGGAAGGAACGGCTCGGAACCGTTCACTGGCTGCCGGATGTTGTTCCGTGGCCGGCAGGTCGTCGGCTGTTCGCGCGGCAAGAGAGGGAATGGCCAGATGCATGAAGGCGCCGTCCCCATGGCCGGGAATCTCATCATATTCCTTCTGCGTCGTCCCCGTATTGTGGGCTTTGAAGTCGGTAAATGTCGGGAGGGCGTGACACGCGAGACAATTGCCGATTTTTCCGGCCGACCGTTCAGCCGGTGAAGCAGGAAGCGCCGCAGGTTCCGTCAGAAACATCTTTAACCCGTCCAACTCCTGAGCGCCGAAGGCGAACGGCTCAGTATGAAATCGGAATTGACCGTCCGCTCTGTTGGGGTTTGACGTGACAAACCGCAGTGTCCCGGCCGATTCACGCGATTTCACGAGTTGCAGCAGACGCCGGCTGTAGTCGATCGGAGACTCCTCGGAATCCGGCGCTTGCGGAAGTCCGTTGGCCTCCAGAAACACGTCGAAGGGAGAGCGGATCGGCGCTCCGCCGTCCTCCGTTTGTGAGAAGAGCAGGCCGTTGACATACGCGGATGACCACTTTGACGACGGCATCGAACACCTCCCGATCTGTAGCGGAACCGATCGCCAGGCGGAATTCTGAGGTGAGCCGGAATTCTTCAGGTATGGAGGGATCTGTTCCAGCGAAGAGCGTTCGGAAGGATGCTCCGCCGAACTCCTTGGCCAGCTCGCCGGTGCCGTCATCGGACCGGACTACCCGGGCGATGTGGGCGATGGCCTGGCCTCGTTCTCCCGGCAGCCAGCCCATGTTTCTGCCGGTGAACGTGTCCGCCACCAGCGCTTCCATTGAGTTGAATTCGGCATCGAAATGGAACAAGACACCGCCTGGTCGGTCGAGAGCTGCGTTGACGAGGGGGGGCGAATTGCGGACGGCAACAGTTCTGCCTTCCGCTCGGGCCGGGACGGGGCTGCGGCGGGCGAAATCGGCATAGGCTCGCATGCCGCCTCCCGGCACATCCAGAACGTCGTCCACCAAGTGGCAAGTCCGGCAATTCATCGACAAGCCTTTGAACGGACCGGGATCGATGGGCGCGGCTAAGGTGGCGACCGTATCCACGATGCCGTCGCCGACGTTCGGATCGTTGAGGTCGCCTCCTTTATCCACAAATACTTTGAATGCCTGGGCGAATCGTGTTTCGAGGAACAAGCGCTCACCGAGGGCCTCTTCGGCGCCGGGCGTGCCGGTTGAACTGATCGGTAGAGAAGGAGGAGAACTTTCACTCCCCGAGCAGGCGACCGTTCCGATCAAGAGAAGCATCGAGAAACATCCCAAATAGGCTCGGGTCCGAGGTGGCATTGAGTCATGCCTCATGATGGCCGTTTCCTTTCGTGAGCGAAGCAGATGCAAAGCGCGGTGGGCATTGCATGATTGCCTGAAAAACATGTCGTGGCCATGCCGATTCTTCTGGACCGGCCTCCTTGTCGCCTGCTGTTTGAGTAGGGCGGCAAGGGCCCTCTAGGAGGTGAGAGCCCTTGCCTGTCAAGTGGGAGGGTGGGACTCCCACTTGGAGACCGGCGTAGGGCATACGCCGGCCGATGACCGTGCGACGGGTGGGGCTCATAGAGGGACCGCCGCTGTTTCGCTGAAAAGCCCGGCGAGGATGTCGACGATAAAGGGATCAAATTGGGTTCCGGAGGCTACCTGAAGAATTCGAAGCGCGATGTGATTTCGT
Organism: uncultured Nitrospira sp.; assembly: GCA_964465695.1. GTDB lineage: Bacteria > Nitrospirota > Nitrospiria > Nitrospirales > Nitrospiraceae > Nitrospira_D. Next base: position 12,955 of record CAYXKP010000084.1, on the reverse strand, counting down.
AAGGAGCGATCGTGAATCGCCGGAACTTGAATGGCGTCAAATGCATCGGCAACCGCGAGAATTCTCGCTCCCAGCGGAATGAATTCTCCTCTGAGCCCATAGGGATATCCCGATCCATCCCAGCGCTCATGGTGATGAGCGATCATGACGGTCGCATCGCGAAGGAACGAAAACGGCTCCAGTAAAGTCGCTCCCAGTCTCGGGTGGTTTTGGATCGCGACGTACGAGTCCATCTCAAGGGAGCCTCGTTCGGACTGTAAATGAGGCGGAAGCATGAGAAGACCGATATCGTGAAGCAGGGCGGCTAGTTTCAGCTGATGCAAGACCCCGGCTTCAAGATGTGCGGCACGTCCGATCAAACGCGCCACGACTTCGGTTCCTTGTCCATGTCCCGCTTGGCAAGGCAGGAGCCGATCGAGTTCTTTCGTGACCTGCCGGACCAGAATGCTCTCCAGATCGCGCCGAGTGGCCGCCGGCAGATGCAGCCGATCAATCTTTCTCAGCATGCTTTGAACGGTCAAAACGGCCGGATCGATTCGATCTGCAATGTCGACATGCATGACGAGGCCTCCTCAAAAACAAAGAGCCCGGGACCACTGTTGTGATCCCGGGCGCTGGGTGAATAACCGCTGGCCGCTACTGAACCTGCCGATTCACGTATTTCTGGAGGGCATCCCCCTGATTCGAGAAAAGGGTATCATCACGAGTCTCCGACAGCGCTTACATTTCAGCTCGATTCCTGTCTCGGTGAGACGAGCGACCAGCTGTCCGCAGAAACAGCGAACCTGCTCTGCGGTGCAGGCTTTATCAGTGATGGCATAAGGTTGAGCTTCCATAACGCCTGACTCGTGATCGGGTAGACACCGCCGTGCGCCTACCCGATCGTCGTCACACTAGAACGTCCACCGGGCTCCGGCTTGCCAGAGCGCCGGAAGACCGGGATAGATACCACGGGTACGGTCCATAATGACGTCCTGCCCGAGCATGTTTTTCCCCGTGAAGAAAAAGGTGGTATTGATTGCCTTCACGTGTTGATTGACCGAAGCATTGAGCATGCACCAGCCCCGGACGATCCCCCGCTGTCCGTTGGGCGTGGGAATCACCGTGTTGCGGTCGTCGGCAAACTGATCGCTGACACACTGAGTTTCCACTCTCGCGTTGAACGGTCCGAGGCTGAAAGCTCGGTTGGCGTAGCCGATTCCCGCCGAGATGAGATGCTCCGGTGAGTAGGGGAGACGGTTTCCGCTGGTATTGAATAGTGCAGGCTCACCCGGCAACAGGGCCGCGCCGGTAATGGAACTATTACGCGCTCCTCTGAAGTCCGCTTGAGCCACCCAGGTATAGTTGAAGTCGAGAGTGATATCTTCATCGTCATTCCGTCCCTTCACGGCGTCCAGGATATCCACCTGCGCGGCAACTTCAGCTCCCCGATGTTGCGTACTGCCGGCGCTGGTCAAGGTCGCTCCGACACCGCCCGCCACCGATTGTGAAATGATTTGATTCGAGAAGTCCATCTGATAGCCGGTGATTGAGTATCCGAACCACGGCGCGAGATTACCCCTCACTCCTAATTCATACGTCCAATTCAACTCCGGCCCAAGATCGACCACTTGTCCTGTCGCCGTAATGGCGTCGGAGATCTGCGGCGGCGCCATGCCGCGATGGGCTCCGAAAAAGAACGTGTTGTTCTTGAACGGTGAATAGGTGACCCCCACGCCCGGCAAAACTTCGGTGAAGTTGGTTTTTCCATATGTACCTCCGCCGTTGTTGGCCAGCCTGTTCGTTTGATCGTAGCTGATGTGTTCGACACGGAACCCCGGTGTCACCGTGAATGGGCCGAAGAACAGACGCTCTTGCGCGAAGAAGGAATAGGCGTTGGTTGTGCGAAAAGTGTTTTCTCCTAAGCATGTGGCTCCAGGGACAGCAAGAACGCAACTCGAAGGGAGTCCTGTCCCCGAGATGGTATTAAGGAGTTGCTTACGGTCCGACTGCTCGAACATATACCGGGCTCCAAAATCTGCCTCGCCCTTTATCCCCAATAGAGAGTGCAGATAATGGAACCGGGGCTCGATTCCCCACACCCAATACTCCCGCTCGTTGGTAAAACGTCGATTCGCCGGGACGACGCTAAAGGCCTCTGCTGGAAGACTGTTGCCGTTTTGTATGCCGCCGACAGGTGCCCCGTTGGCGTCCACTCCTTGTTGAGATTGACGCGACCAGTCCCGCTGGATGTAATGACCAAAGAGGTTGATGGTCGAGGTGAGGTTCGCCGTAAACATATGATTGACGGCCACATGATAGCCGAGTCTCATGAAGTCGAAGTGATCGTTGGTGAAGGGTGTTTGCCGCTCGCTGCCGCGGAGGGCCCAGTCGGCTTGTGTCAGGCCCTGGTAGCCGATCCCCGAGTTCTCGCGGTAGTAGTTGAACTTGGCAAGAATCTGGGTCCGATCGCTCAACTCTTGAACGGTCTTGAACGTCAGGTCGTCCACCCTGGCACGGATGTTGGTAAATCGCGGGGTGTCGATTTGATAGTGAGTGTAGTCGACCAAATAGCCGCCTTTTCCCCAGGTGCCGCCGTAATCGAAGTGGGTGTTCAGGTAGTTCAGGTTGCCGCCCCACACTTGAAAATGTCCTTCCGGCGTCGTGGGCGGCATGCGGGTGATGAGATTGATGACGCCTCCGATGGTTTGAGGGCCGTAGAGCAGTTGTCCACTGCCTTTCAACACTTCGATGCGGTCGAATCGGAAGATCGGCGGAAAGTAGTACGATGACGGATCGGCGTACGGCATCAGCATGATCGGGACCCCGTCTTCCATGATGTGGACTTTTCGACTGCGGGTCGGATCCAACCCCCGGATGCCGATGTTAGGCCTGATCCCCAAGCCGTCTTCGTCCCGGACATGGACGCCCGGAACCTCTCTGAGGGTCTCGTTGATCGTGAATCGGTGATTATTCTGGATGGACTCAGAGGTAATCACCTTTCCCGACCCAGGGATATGGTCGAGCGCCGTTGGGGAGGTTCCTATGATTTCAGTCAAGGGAACCTTCAGCGGTTTTGATTCGGCCGGCGTCGGTTCAGGCGCCGAACCTTCTTGCGCCGCCTTCGTCGAAGACTTCTCTTGCACCTCCTTCTCCGTGGAAGACTTCTGAGCGGGCACCTCTTCAGTCGTAGGAGTCCCCTGAGCAGGCGGCTCCTCGGCCCCCACGGAAAAGCCGCTTGTGAAAGCGACCATCAGCGCGAGGGCGACGATACTAATTTTAGTTCCTATTCTCAATTTCAAAACCAGCGAACTGTTCACGCAACTTCCTCCTTGCGGGACGGGCTCTAACGGCCTCTAGGGGTGAATAATCGGGCTTCCGCTATAGAAGAGCGGGAAGCATCGGACGTTGTACGGTAAATCTACGGATGATACGGTCGATCCGACTCGTATCATTCCGACCCGGCGGCGCTCTTCAATTGTCTCGCGTGGAGAGCGCCAATTCCAACCTCGGGATTACAAAACATTTCCTCTTTCTCTCGTATGGCACCACAGCGTCGTTCGATAGAAAACGTTTCACGAGAATCCGTAAAAATTAACGAAGCGAATAGCTGATCGGCATAAGGATCGCTATTTGAGGTCTACCTAAGGGCTGATCCAGTTTTAACGGAGAGGCCTTTTTTAGGGTCTCCATGGCATCGTTATCCAGAATCGATCGGCCGGAGCTCTCTTGTACATCAACCATCAACACTTGACCGTCGTCTCGAATGACGGCTCTGAGGATGACCTTGCCCTCCCAGCGGTTCATCCTTGCCATGACCGGGTAGTTCTTGAGTTCATCGATTCGCCCAAGCAATGCCCTCATCAGCCATCCATAGTCGGCCTTGGTTGCCGGGGCGGTCTTCAAGGGAGCTGCCGAGGCCACCATTTGTTCGGCGCTGGGCTGCTGGGTCTGGGCCGGTGCGGCTGGTTCAACGGCTGGCGTGGCGACTTCGTTCGAGACGGCATCATTCGTCGGCGCGGGCTCTTCTTCTGCGACTCTGTCCTGTGTCATGACGGGAGTCGTAGCCTGTGTGACTTCATGAGGTTGGACGGCTTGTGCGATAACGGTCGAGGCGGTTTGATTGACCGGAGTCATCTCCGTAGCATCCTGGATTGCTGGAGTAATCTGACGCGGGACGATCTCCTGTTGAACCGGTTTCGAGACTGCTGCGGGCGGTACCACCCGAGATTTGAGAGACTGCGGTTTTGGAGACGGTTCAGGCTTCGTCGGGGGGAGAGGATCTACGGATGCGACGGGACTTGATGATTCGACTAATGCGACGTTCCACTTGTAGGAATCGGGTTCAAACGACAAGGTGAACCCTGACATCAGCGCTACGACACAGGCGCTCATCATCGCATGAAACACCACAGAATAGATCCAGCCCTGGAGGTGCGGGCGAGTATGAATGGAATAGGGATAGGAGAACGAGCTCACGATTTCACCACTTCAAGGCTGACCTGTCCGAAGCCCAGGCTTTTCAACTCATCCACCACCTGAACGAACCGTTCCAGAATCGTGACTTTGTCCGCGCGTACGACAACCAATGATTCTCTCGGTTGCCGTTCAAGCACGATCCGCAAGCCGTTTTCAGGCACGGCGGAATCGTTCAAGTACATCTCCCCTTGCGAGGTCAACGTGATGACCAGCGGCACATCTTTTCTGTCCGCGGCTTCCGTCGCTTTGGCCAAATCGACCGGTATTTGTCCGGTACTGATGAACGTGGCCGTCGTCAACACGATCACCAACAGGACCAGCATGACGTCAACCAAGGGGATGACGTTGATTTGGTTCAATTCATCATCCATGTTGATGGTGCGCTTGATACAGGGTGATAAGTTCGGCGACGCGCCTTCGGAGGGCGTTGTTCATCACGACGCAGGGGATGGCAACCAGAAGTCCCACGGCAGTAGCCTTGAGTGCAAGGCTCAACCCGACCATGATGGAGCTCACGGCAATGGTTTTGGACGTGCCCATGGTATGGAAGGTCAGCATGATTCCCAGGACGGTTCCCAACAGTCCGATGTAGGGAGCATTGGCCGCCACTGTCCCGATAATGACCAGCCGTTTCGTGAGGGCGATCTCGAACAGTTGCTGATTAGGATAGTGAGAAAGGTCGATACGTCGGTAAAACTGCCAGCGCTCGAAGGCTACGGCCATCGCCCATACGCTTAAGACGAACAGCAAGCCGATAATTCCATAATCAATGATTTCTTTCAGTACATCCATGAGGATATTCCTCGGCCTCCGCCCTTCTTGATAATGCTTCTCAGTACCATTCGCTCTTCCGCCGTGTCAATGGAAAAATTTTCATATACCTTGGCCATGCCAATGGCTCACGGGTGGGCTTACCCGGGCGGTCTCGGAAGAGCGCCAGCATCGAACAACACAGTATGGGTGGCCAAAATGCGAATTTCAACCGGGGTGCCCTCCTGGTAGACGCTGGTCGAACTCTCGCTGCTATGGATGATTTGTCCGGAAGGGAGCCGGACGGTATAGAGATTTTCTGAGCCCCGGAACTGCCGAGCCGCGATTCGTGCTTCCGCCGATTGATTCGGCGCGACGTGAATATCATCCGGGCGAATCATGACGACGACGGAGGTTCCTTCTGCGCTGTTGAGCGTATTGGGAAACTCGCCCAGTTCGGTGTGAACCAAGCCTTGCCGGATTTGGCCGGGGAGAAAGTCGGCTTGGCCCACGAAGTCCGCTACAAAAGGGGTGGCCGGCATGTGATAGATGAGTTCGGGCGAATCCAGTTGTTCAAGGTGTCCCTGATTGAGGACGGCGATACTGTCGGCCATGGCAAAAGCTTCATCGTGATCATGTGTCACCAGAATGGTCGTCGTTTTCATGCGATGCAACAGGGCATGCACTTCTTCCCTCATACGTCCCGCCATGTCGGGATCCAAGTTGCTGAACGGCTCATCCAGGAGGAGCACGACCGGATTTTGCGCCAAAGCCCGCGCAAGCGCCACCCGTTGCTGCTGCCCGCCCGACAACTCATGGGGGTAGCGTCGCTCGAATCCCTCGAGGCCGGCCAGCCGCAGCATTTCTTGGACACGACGTTTCCGTTCATCACGTGAAAGGTGGTGGAGCCCGAAAGCGATGTTGTCGGCGACGCGCAGGTGTGGAAAGAGGGCGTATTCCTGAAAGACCATCCCGACGCGGCGCTGCTCCGTCGGGATCGTTTCCGAGGAGGAGGAGACCAATTGGCCCGACAAAAATATTTGGCCGGACTGGACCGGTTCAAAACCGGCGATGGCTCGTAAGACGGTGGTTTTGCCGCAACCAGACGGTCCGAGCAAACACAGAATTTCGCCTTCCCGGACGGAAAACGACATATCGCGGATCGCCGGCCTCCGCGGGTCATAGGCGCAGGACACGGATCGGAGTTCCAAGATGGAAGACACCGGCTGATAGAGGTTGACTTGACCGCCGAGACGATCGGCATCGGCATGCGTCATGGACGGCTCTGTAGTCACGATGGTTCCTGAGCGGCTCGCCAGTCGCGGGACAGCAATAGGACCAGCGCCGGTAAGCCAACGAGCACGATCAATAAGGCGGACGGAGCCGCCAGTTGGTAATACTCTTCACTCGCTTCCAGCCAGACACGGATCGCCAGGGTGTCGAACCCCACTGGGCGCAGCAGCAACGTCGCCGGCAGCTCCTTCATGGTCTGCAAAAAGATCAGGACCCACGCCACGATGACCCCGTTGCGGATGAGCGGCAGCGTCACGCGACGCCAGGTCTCTCGAACGGTAAGGCCGAGGGTGCGGGCGGCTTCTTCAAGATTTGGCGTGATTTGTTGAATCGACGGCTCGAGCGATTGGAGGCCGGCTGGGAGAAAATGCAGGACATAGGCGACGACCAAGACGATCACCGTACCGTAAAAGAACGGCAGAACATTGAGAAAGAAAACCAACACCGCGAGGGCCGCGACCGGTCCCGGCAAGACATAGCCGGCATAGGCGGCTTGCAAGCAACCGGTATTGATCCAGGTCGGTTTTCTGCCGGCGAGGTAGGCGAGAGGCAGTCCGACCGACACTCCGGCAGTAGCGGCCAGGATCGAAAGAAGGGCGCTGTTCCGGACGAAGCCGAAGAAGCGGGCGTCGAGGATTGCTTGAGCTTCCGGGGACAGGCTCCACATCACCAGGAGACAGGCAGGAATGCCGAAGGACAAGCCGATCACGGTAGCCAAGCATACCGTCAGAGCTGCAGTGTGCCGCCATCCGCACCGCATTCGTTGCGGTGCTCGAACGCGACCGGTGGTCTGGTAAAACCGGCTCTTCCGACGAGACCATCGTTCGGTCAACAAGAACAGAAGCGCCAAAATCACCAACAAGACGCTCAGGATACTCGCGGCCTGGTTGTCGGACCGTCCGGTCATTTGCTGAAACACGGCATAGGTCAGGGTTTGATAGCGCAGCAGGGAGACGGCGCCGAAGTCGGAGACGACGTACAGGATGACCAGGGCAAGGCCGGCGACGATGGACGGTCGCAACAACGGCAGGGTCACGGAGAACACCCTGCGAAGTGGTGACGCGCCACAGGTGCGAGCGACTTCCTCGAACGATACGTTGAAACTCAGGAGCGCGCTGCGCGTGAGCAAGTAGACGAAAGGGAACGTATCCAGCGCCATCACGAAGGTGACGCCCCAAAAACTTTGGGGTGAGGTGATCCTGGCTTGCGGCCCCGCGATAATCTGCCAGAGATGCTCGACCGGACCGCCGAATCCCAAGAGGTAGTTGTACACATAGGCCAGGACGTACGTCGGCATGGCCAGCGGAAGCACAAGACCCACTTCCCACAGACGGCGGCCTGGGAATTCGAAGCGTGTCACCATCCAGGCGGTCGATACCCCGAGCACCAGCGTGAGCAATGCCACGGCGCCCGCCAACGAGACCGTATTCATCAGCAGTTCCGGGATACGAGTGGTCCAGAGGCGATGCCAAATCGCAGGATCGGCCGACAGGGCCAGGGCTGTGACGTAGCCTAACGGCGAGAGGACCAGTGCCGCGCTGGCCAGGGCCGCCAGTTGAAGGGGGGAGACAGATGATCGGTGTACGGCAATCACAGGGTGTCCGGCGGAGTTAACGCATTCCGACTTGCTCGATGAGCACCAGGGTAGGCTCTCGAAGTTCGGCGAGCTTGGTCAGAGGGACCGAGGCGGAACGGAAGCTTTTCCGGTCGACGAGAGCCGGGTCGGCTTTGACTTCGGGATGGAGCGGGTACTCTTTGTCGAGGTCGGCGAACAACTTCTGGCCGGCTTGTGCCACCAGAAATTCCACGAGCAGTTTGGCATTTTCCACGCGGGGAGTGTGCTTCAGGATGCCGATGCCCGCCACGTTCATGATGGCGCCGAGGCCGCCTTCTTGTTGGTCGGACATCAACACCGCCAGCGGAGCAGCCGGTTGCGCGGCGAGATGCCGATAGACGTAATAGTGATTCACGATCCCCATCGCGACCTGCCCCTTGGCGACGGCGTCGACGATCTGCGAACTTTTTTGATAGACCTGCGTGCCGGCATTGTCCCGTATTCCCTCGAGGAACTTCTTGGTTCGATCGTCGCCGAGGCTTGCGCGGATCACCGATACGCCTGCTTGCAAATATTCACTGCCGGCGTTGGGAATGGCGATCTTGTCCTTCCAGGCCGGCTCTGCCAAATCGAGCAGCGATGTGACTTGGTCGGGCTTCACCAGCGTCGTATTGTACACAACGACCCAAAACCGTCCCGACAAACCGGTCCAGCTGTTGTCCGCTGCGCGGAATTGAGACGGAATGGCCCGTTCGACTTCCGGTATGTTCAACGGGCGAAAAAGTCCCGCGGCCCGAGCCATTTCCAAACTGCCGGCGTCGTTGGTAATGAAGACATCGGCGGGGCTGCGGTCTCCTTCGGCTTTCATTCGGTTCACCAGCTCCGTGGTGCCGGAGGACAGCAACTCTGTTTGAATACCGGTCTTTGCCGTGAAGGCGTCCAAGACGGGTTTGATCAATCGTTCGGCACGTCCGGAATAGACGGTCAACTTGTCGGCAGCCGACGCGATGGTCGGCATAACCAAGCCGAAAAATGTGAAAAAACACCCGGCTGCAAAGCCGAGCGCTTTGAGGTGCGAGGCAATACCTTGGGAGCGATACACACGTCGGGGAGATATGTACATGATCTGTCCCTTAGTTGTTGATAGCCGGGCGGGCAAGGGATTTGAAATTGATAAACCGTCTCAATGAAAATACCAGAAAAATAGTTGGGGGTCAATGACGGCAGCGAGAGCAGAGTCCGTAGAGTTCGAGGCGGTGAGTTTGGATGGTAAAACCGTTCCGCGATGCCACTTCTTCCTGAAGACGCTCAATGTCGCAGTTCTCAAACTCCACGATCTTACCGCAACTTGTGCAAATGAGATGGTCGTGATGGCCCTTATGCGACACATTGTCGTACTGCGTCTGAGTACCGAAGTGCCGGGCTTGGGCGAGACCCGCTTCGCAGAAGAGATTCAGCGTGCGGTAAATGGTCGCCAGCCCCAGGTGCGGGTCCTTGCGGGCCAGCTGGTGGTACATCTCTTCAGCCGTGATGTGTTCTTGTTTCAGAAAGGCATCGAGGATCAATTCACGCTGCCGTGTAAATTTGAGCTGGTGCTTTCCAAGATGCTCCTTCAGGACACCCATTTCTTTGGCATGTTTCGACATCATGATCAGACCCGTATCTCCTTATATCATATCGGGAATTAAAGACGAAACCGAGCGGCCGGTCAAGAGTCGTCTCCACGAATCGAAGGTCGTCACCAATCGTCTTTGACGATTGCTTCTCCGGCTGTCTATAGTAAATCGCTCATCTACATAGCGGGTAGCGGAGAGACCATGAGGACACCCAATCAGATCACCATCGACCGCGCGCTGCTGTTGTACGTGCTACAGCTCGCGGAGCCCCACGGCCGGCTGAGCGATGTGAAATTACAGCAGCTGTGTTTCCTATGTGAGCTCCAAACTTTTGCGAAAGGCGTGAAAGCGTTTCACTTCGAATTCTTTCGCTTCGCATATGGGGCCTTCAGCAAAGATCTTGATAACGACCTGAGCTCCCTCCGTCGGAAGGGACGGATCGAAAACTTCACGGTATCGCACCAAGCAAAGGAGCAGGTCATTCCGCTATTGCTGGCCTCCATCGAGGAGGTGGAGACGAACGACAAGGTCGCGGACATTATCGAAGCGGTGGTCGCCTCTTACGGACCTCAAGACGGCAGCGCCATCCTACACTCCGTCGAATCGGTACAGCTGAGCACGCCGCAGGACCCTGAACTCAAGATTCCGATCCGCGATATCGTGTTTCACACCACGCTGCTCGTGCCGCATCGTATTGAGGTGCAGGCTGAAGTGACGTTGTCTCCGGCCGTCGCGGCACGGCTCAACGCGGCAATGGGGTATGACAGCCGACCCGTCATCGATGCTCAGAGCTGGTAGAGCTCACCGTACTTCTTTTCCACGTAGTTGAGGAACGGCTCGGGACTGACGGTCGAACCGGTCACCCGTTGGGCGAGATGGGCCGGCGTGAACATTCGGCCCCAGCGGTGAATTTTCTGCTCCAGCCACCGACGCAAGACCACCAACTGACCGGCTGCAATGTCATCCTCCAAATGCGGAATCTCCAGCTTCGCCTGCTCGAAGAACTGCACGGAGTAGAGGTTGCCCAGGGTATAGGTGGGGAAATACCCGAAAGCGCCGAATGACCAGTGGACATCCTGCAGGACCCCCTCCGCCTCAGAAGCGGGGACAATCCCCAAGTACTCCTTCATTCTGTGATTCCAGATCTCGGGCAAGTCTTCGGGTCGGGTCTTGTTTTCCACGAGCGCTTGCTCGATCTCGAACCGCAGCATGATATGGAGATTGTAGGTCAGCTCGTCGGCTTCCACGCGGATCAGCGAGGGCTTCACGCGGTTGATCGCGGCATAGAATTGCTCGCCGTCCACGCCGCGCAGTTGGTCGTGAAAGGTCTGCTGCAAAATCGGATAAAAAAATCGCCAAAAGGATCGCGAGCGCCCGACGCAGTTCTCCCAGAGGCGAGACTGGCTTTCATGGATGCCGAGGGAGACCGAGTCGCCCAACGGCGTGCCATAATACCGTTGATCCAGCCCCTGGTCATACAGCCCATGCCCTCCTTCATGGATACAGCTGAAGAGACAGGATTGTAGCTCATGTTCATGGACACGAGTCGTCACGCGCACGTCGGTCGGATGGAACGACGTGGTGAAGGGATGGGCCGAGAGGTCCAGCCGCCCGCGCTCGAAGTCGTACCCCATCGCGGTCAAAACCAATCGGCCGAACTCCAGTTGTCGAGCTTGGTCGTAGGCATAGTGCAACATCCCGTCATCGATCTGAACGCGGCTCTCAGTGACGCGTTTCAGCAAGGGCACGAGGCGCGCCTTCAGCGCGGCAAATACCGGCTGGAGACCGGCGATGGTCGCACCCGGTTCATAGACATCCAACAGGGCGTTGTACGGTGAACCGTGATACCCGAGATACTCGGCTTCCTCTCGCTTGAGCTGCAGCACCGTCCGGAGGTTCGGCAGGAACATCACGAATGTATTTCGTTCTTTGGCCTCGGTCCAGACTTGCTGAGCGAGCGAACATTCCCGACTGAGCTTCACGACGAAATCCGACGGCAATTTCTTCGCGCGACTGAAATCCCGCCACACTTCGCGCAACAGCGAGCGCGACGGCTCATCCCATGTCTCCCCGGACGGGTCGGCTGCCAGACCGGTTGCCGGGTCGATCCATTGAGACAAGAGATGCTGGACCTCCGATGAGACGAGCTTCTGGTGGGCCAAGCCCTGAAGCACGGCGATTTGCTCAGCCCTCGCTTCGCCTCCGCCTGCCGGCATGTAGGTTTCCTGATCCCAGGAGAGGACCGAGGCGGCACTATTGATCCGTTGAATCTCCAGCAGCCTGGTGGTGAGGGGTTCCAGCGTCGCAAGGGTTTTCAAGCAGGCCTCCTTCTCGTTTCCACTATGTTAAGATCCGATAACAAACGGTTGAGATCCGATCCGCAAATGCGTTGTTTTACGCAGTGTACGCACCCACGTCGGACTTTTTCAAATTGGTGAAAGGATACAGATGAACCGGTTGGTTCCGTCCGACATCGAAGCGTATGCGGAAACCCATTCCATGCCGGAGTCACCCGTTTGCCGCGCGCTGCGCGAAGAAACCCAACGGACGATGGAACATCCCCAGATGCTGGTCGGTCCCTTGGAAGGCGCGTTCCTGAAAATGATGACGCGGCTGGCCGGCGTAAAGCAGGTACTCGAAATCGGGACATTTACGGGCTACAGCGCCCTCTGTTTTGCCGAAGCCCTACCCGCCGGCGGAACCGTCATCACCTGCGATATCGATGAAAAAGCGGCGGCGGTGGCCAGGCGCTATCTTGGGCAAGCTCCATTTGGGAACAAGATCAGTATTCGCATGGGACCTGCGCTGGAGACGATGCGGACACTGACGAGTCCGTTCGATCTCATCTTCATCGATGCCGATAAGACGAACTACGTGAATTATTACCGCCGTTCGCTCGATCTACTCGCGCCGAACGGCGTCATCTTGATCGACAATGTGCTGTGGAGCGGCGAAGTTCTGAAACAGCCGCCGCCGGACGAGTCCACCGCCGCCATTCAGGAACTGAATCGTACTGTGGCAGCCGATCCGCATGTGACGGCCGTACTGGTCACCATCCGTGATGGGATTCTGGTGGTGAGAAGAGCCGCCTAGAACACGGTAACTAGAGGTTACGTTACTCCTCCTACTTATGGTATCTGTACCGATATGCTGAGCGTCTAGTTCGATGCCTCGTTATGGCGACACACTCACCCCGCCTCTCCTCATACTCCACCCGGCGTAGCGTTTTTCTGCCGATTCATGGATCCATCGAAAACCAGTATGAAGGATACCTGTACAGATG
>CAYXKP010000083.1:0-18078 GCA_964465695.1 uncultured Nitrospira sp. | reverse complement strand
ACTCCACCCACGACAAACGCAGTCTATTGTTCGATAAAAAGCGGCTATACGACATCGGGGAGCGCCACCTCGAGGATGGGAAGAAATATTTGTATTCGCATAATCAGGAAAAAGACGCCGAGCAGAGCCGCGAGTACCGCTACTATTTTCCGCAGTCGGTACAGAAGTCGACCCAGCCGCCTCCCAAACATCTGAGCTGAGCCGCACGCATGGTCGTAATCTTTTTCGCGTATTTTGCGCTGGTCAGTATTGCCGCGGGGGTTATGACGGTGTCCTTACGTCACCCCGTTCACTGCGCGCTTTCCCTGCTTGTGCTGCTCATGCACGTCTCCGGCCTCTTCATCCTCTTGAATGCGGAGTTCCTGTGGGCCGTGCAGGTCATCGTCTACGTCGGGGCCATTCTGGTCCTGTACCTGTTTGTGTTGATGTTGATGAACCTCAAAACTGATGAGCGGTATTTTCATCCATCGGCGCGGTATGTTCTTGGCCCTGCTGCTATGGGTACCACTTACGTTCTCTACCTTCTCCTGCGGTCTCCGTTTGATGGGACGAAAGGCGATGCTCCGGCCAGCGCCGTGCTGCAGGAAGGGGATACATACGCCGTGGGCATCAAGATGTTCAGCGACCATCTCTTGCAGTTTGAGATCGTCGGCATTTTTCTGCTTGGAGCCATCATCGGCGCAATCGTTCTGGCCAAAGCTCCGAAGCCGCTGGATGCGGAGAGACGGTGATGATCCCGCTGTCTGCTTATACCGCTGTGAGCGCCGTCCTTTTTATGACGGGGCTCTTGGGTGTGCTTGTCAGGCGGAATTTCATCATTGTACTGATGTCGGTTGAAATCATGATGAATGCGGCCAACATCAATTTGGTCGCCTTTTCACACTATTTGGAATCTATGGCGGGGCAACTTGTGGCCCTGTTCATCATCGCCATTGCAGCGGGCGAAGCGGCCGTCGGTTTGGCGATCATCATCGTGGTGTTCAGAGGGAAAATCTCTACGAATGTGGATGAGATGAACTTGTTAAAGTGGTAGCAGGATGTGAAATCACATCCAACAGTGCAGTCGGTGGCTCGTACCCCTCAACGTACACCTCCCAAGAGTACGCTTTAGGATCTGGCTCCGTGCAGCATGGTTGGCTAGCTGAGCATCCTCGGATGGTACGGTACCGTGTCTGACTTGACCGATCTCCTGATTAAATTGATTCCCGTTTTCCCGCTGCTGGCGGTTTTAGCGAACGGAGTGTTCGGACACCGCTACTCTCATGACATGGCGCATCGATTGGCTTGGGGGTCGGTCGGTCTATCGTTCCTCTGTACGGTCGGCGTCTTCACCGATGTCATGCGCACGGGAGCTTCTCATGAAGTCATCGTGTATCAGTGGATCTTCGGGGGTGATCTCGCGATCAATTTGGCCTTTTTGGTGGATCCACTGACCTGTGCCTGGTTGCTGATCGTCACCGGCGTCGGGTTCCTCATTCACGTTTATTCGGTCGGTTATATGCATGGAGAAACCGGATTCACGCGGTTCTTCACCTACATGAATCTGTTCATGGTTTCCATGTTGCTCCTTGTCATGGGGAACAACTATGTCGTCCTCTTTATCGGTTGGGAGGGTGTGGGGCTCTGTTCGTATCTCTTGATCGGTTATTACTATGACAAGGTGTCCGCCGCCAAGGCAGCCTCCAAAGCGTTCGTCGTCAACCGGATCGGCGACGCGGGGTTTCTCGTCGCTATATTTCTGGTCTTTATCAACTTTAGGACCTTGGACTATACAAAAGTCTTTGCCCAGGTCGGGCAACTGTCACCGGACATGGCTACCGCCATAGCGCTATGCCTCCTCGTTGGTGCGATCGGGAAGTCTGCGCAATTGCCTCTCCACACATGGCTGCCCGATGCAATGGAAGGTCCGACGCCGGTGAGCGCGTTGATCCATGCGGCGACAATGGTGACGGCCGGCGTTTACATGATCGTCCGTAACCATGTGATCTTTGACCTTTCACCTGTTGCCATGTCGACAGTGGCGTTCGTCGGTGGAGGTACCGCTTTGTTTGCGGCGTCCATCGGACTTGTCCAGACCGACATCAAGCGCGTCTTGGCCTATTCGACTGTGAGTCAGCTCGGATATATGTTTCTCGGTTGCGGGATCGGTGCCTATACCGCATCTGTTTTTCATGTGATGACCCATGCATTTTTCAAGGCGTTGTTGTTCTTGTCGGCAGGGTCGGTGATCCATGCATTATCGGGAGAGCAGGATATCCGGAAGATGGGGGGATTGAGCAGCCGAATCCCATGGACCCATCGGTTGTTTCTGATCGGCACCATAGCGATCGCGGGGCTCCCTCCCCTGGCGGGATTCTGGAGCAAAGACGAAATTATGGCCCATGCCTTTACCAATCGGCACTATTTCCTGTATAGCATGGCGGCCGTCGGAGCACTGATGACGTCTTTTTATATGTTTCGGCTGACCTATCTCACGTTTTACGGTTCTTCTAGGGTGGATCCTCATACCGCGGAGCATGTGCACGAATCTCCAATGGTCATGGTCGCTCCTTTAATGGTCCTTGCCTTCCTTTCGGTCGTAGGCGGAGTGGTCCTGGGTTTTCCACCAGAGCATGGCTGGCTGCACGGATTTTTGAGACCGGTCGCCGGAGTTGGAGTCGAGCACGAGGCCGGTGCCGGCATAGTCGTTCTCTTGATGAGCGTGGCGATTCTCATTGCTTTAAGCGGATGGGGGCTGGCGCATTTTCTGTACGGCCTGAATCCGGCAACGGCGGACCGATGGGCGGAAAAATTCTCGGGGATACATCGGCTTCTGCTCAACAAGTACTATGTTGATGAACTGTACGACCTGATCTTCGTCGAGCCGCTCAAACGTTTGGGAGCGCTGCTTGATTGGTTCGATCGCACGGTCATCGACGGCGTCGTGCGGGGAATTGGTCGGCTCGCCGATTGGGGTTCTGTCGGATCCACGTGGATCGAGAAGCACGTCATCTATGCCGGACTGAACGTGGTGGGATACAGTAACCACCTCGCGGCTCGCGAAGGTCGGAAGATGCAGAGTGGAATGGTCCATCATTATGCCGCCATCATCGTTGCGGGACTCTTCCTTCTCGTTCTCGTCGTTCAATTGTTCGCTCAGATGTAGGTCTTAACCCGAATAGACTGTCTCCATGCTCGAAGAGCTCACAGCCGGATTTCCGATTTTGTCCTGCATTTTATTTCTCCCGGTCGTCGGGGCCGCTGTGCTCTGGCTGTTCGACGAAGAAGATATGGTCCGCACGTCCGCCCTCACCATTGCCTTGGTAGAGCTCGCGTTGTCCGTATTTGTGCTGCTGCGTTTTGTGCCCGAATCAGCCGCCATGCAGTTCACCGAGCGTGTCCGATGGATTCCGGCCTTAGGCATCAGCTATCACCTCGGGGTCGACGGGATCAGCGTCATGTTCGTCGGACTCACGGCTTTTCTGACGGTTTTGGTGGTGGTCTACTCCTGGGATACGATCCGACATCAAGTGAAACTGTACATGATGTGTCTGTTGGCGCTCGAGACGACGACGATGGGTGTCTTCGTGTCGTTGGATTTAATCCTTTTCTTCGTGTTCTGGGAACTCATGCTCATTCCCAGCTACTTTCTCATCAAGTTGTGGGGAGGAGGGGCCGAGCGCCACTATGCCGCGCTGAAGTTCGTCATTTATACGCTCTTGGGCAGTGTCTTCATGCTGGTAGGCATCGCGTTGCTGAACATCAATTATCATCAGTGGGCTTCGCTGCATCACACGGACCAAACCTATTCCTTCGATCTGCTCGATCTTCTGACCGTGCCGATTCCGGTCTCTCAGCAACTCGTCATCTTTTGGCTGATGTTCCTGGGATTTGCGTTCAAGGCACCGGTGTTTCCTTTCCACACCTGGCTGCCTGATGCGCTATTGGAAGGGCCGATCGGGATGGCGGTGGTCTTGGCCGGTTTGAAACTCGGCACGTTCGGTTTTATGCGCTTCAGCATTCCCCTGCTCCCGGATGCGTCGAAAAGCGAAACGGTCGTCATGGTTGTGGTCGTGCTCGGACTCTGCGCGATTCTCTATGGCGCGTGGATGGCCTTGGTTCAAGCCGATTTTCGACGATTGCTCGCCTACAGCAGCATCAGTCACCTCGGCTTTGTGGTCGTAGGATTGTTTGCACTGAACTATCAAGGCCTGCAAGGCAGCTTGCTCACGATGATCAATCTGGGCTTCAGCACGGCCGGGCTCTTCTTTATCGCCGGGTTTCTCTATTCTCGGCAGCAGACGACGCAGTTGTCAGCATTCGGCGGGATGGCGAGACAGGTACCCCTTCTGGCGACCTTCTTTCTGATTATTGGGTTGGCGTCGATCGGACTTCCGGGTACCAACGGATTTGTCGGCGAGTTTCTCATCCTGCTGGGTGCGTTCCAAGCCCAATGGTGGTTCGGCGCCGTCGCCGTTCTCGGCGTCATTTTCGGAGCCGCGTACTTTCTCTGGTACTACGAGCGTGCGATGTTAGGCCCCGTTGGGGCCGCAGTCAAAGGAACGATGAGCGACCTGCAACCGCGCGAGAAGATCATCGCACTGTCACTGTCAGTCATGATTCTCTGGATCGGGCTCTATCCGTCACCATTCTTACGAATCATGAACGGATCGGTGCAAGCACTTGTGGATCGTCTCCATCACGAGAAGACCGCACTGGTGGCAGATCCCCAGGCGGGACGGAGAGATTAGGCGGCATAATGAGTGAGTATACACTGCTCTATATCCTGTTCGCCCCGTTTGCCGGGGCTCTGGCGCTGATTTTTGTCTCCAATCGCCAGCCTTTACTGGTTCGAAGTATCGCCGTCAGCGCCGCGGGTGTATCGTTGCTGGCATCGCTCTATCTTTTTTATGCCTATGATCCGTTGAAAGGCGGGTTCCAGTTCGTCCAGAAATATGAATGGTCGAAACAGCTGGGTATCTCCTTGCATCTCGGTGTGGACGGGATCGGCACACCTCTCGTGCTCGCCTCGTCCATCTTGTTGTTTGCCGGCATCTTCGTTTCTTGGCATATCAAGGACCGCACCAAAGAGTTTTACATCTGGCTGCTGATCCTGGCTGCCGCCACGATCGGCGTGTTCATGTCCCTTGACCTCTTTTTCCTTTATTTCTTCTACGAGATGTCCGTTATTCCGATGTATTTGTTGTTGGGGATGTGGGGCAGCCATACCAAGAACTATTTGGAAATGACCGATCCCGAAGGACTGAAACGGCGGGACTCGGTCGGTTTTATCCTCAACTTTGGATCGAACAGCAAAGAATATGCGGCGATGAAACTGGTGCTCTTCCTGTCCGCGTTTGCCGTCGTCGCGCTCATGGGCATCTTGCTCATCTATAAGTACTCCGGCCTGAACACCTTCGATATCCTGGTGCTCCGCGAACAGGCCAACCTCATGAATATCCCGGCGCTCGGCACGACATTGGACAAAATCATCTGGGTGTTGGTGTTCTTCGGTTTTGCGTCGATCGCGCCGCTGTGGCCGTTGCACTCGTGGTCTCCGGTCGGCCATGCGGCCGCGCCGGCCGCAACCAGCATGCTTCATGCGGGTGTCTTGATGAAGCTCGGGCACTTTTCCATTATTCGGGTCGCGTTCGAGATTCTCCCAGAAACGACCAGGGAATTGATGCCGATTGCGGCGGTTCTGTGCATGTTCAGCATTATTTACGGCGGCTTCGTCGCGTTTTACGCCAAGGACACCAAATACGTGATCGGCTATTCCAGTTCCAGTCACATGGGCTACGTATTCTTAGGCATGGCGGCTTTGAATTACATCAGCTTGAGCGGCGCCGTCATTTACATGTTCGCCCATGCCATGGCGACCGGCATGCTCTTCGCGATGGCCGGGTGGGTCTATGATCAGACCCATACGCGCGACATCCCCTCATTGGGTGGCCTCTCGAACAAGATGCCGTTCATCTCCGCGTGCTTCATCGTAGCCTGTATGGCCTCGATCGGGATGCCCGGCACGGTGAATTTTATCGCCGAGATCATGATAATCGTAGGAAGTTGGAACAAGTACCCCGTTCAAGTCATTGTAGCCATGTTGGGCATCGTGCTCACGTTGGCGTACCTGTTCAAAATGATGCGCGGGCTTTTCTACGGTCCAATGAACCAAAAGTACAGCCATGCGCACGATGCAATTTCTACTGTCGACCGCCTACCGCTGCTGATTATGATCGCGATCAGTGTCGGATTCGGGATTTTCCCCATGCATTTGTATGATGTCGTCCGTTCCGGAGTGGACCCTTTAGTCGCCAAGATTACGCTCGTGGTCCCTGTTGCTGAAAACGGTGAGGAGTTAGGTGTGAAGGGTCAATCCGCCTCCGCCGCGCGTTCACTGCAAGTGCCGCTCATCGTGAACCACCCGGTACCTCCCACGCTTGATTCCTTACGGAGATCGGAATGACGTTCTCGCTGAACATTGCATTCTCCGATCTGCTGCTCTTATTGCCCGAGATTTTCCTCACCTGCTGGCTTTGTGTGGTTCTCATCGTCGATTTTTCCCTTCCGCGCTTACCACAGGAGCGACTGGCCTATCTCAGTGTCGGCGGCCTCGTGGTCACACTCGGCTGTCTGGGGTGGTTCGACCTCAATCATATTTCCGGCACGCTCTTCGGTAATATGTTCGTGCTGGATCGCATGGCGATCTTTTTCAAAGTCGTTATTCTAGGAGCGACGATACTCGTCATCCTTGCATCAATCGAGTACGTCAACCGCTTCACCCTTTTCAGAGGGGAGTATTATTGTCTCGTCGTGATGGCGGCGCTCGGTATGATGTTCATGGCGTCCGCCAATGATTTGCTGTCGGTCTTCGTCAGTCTAGAATTTGCCACACTCGGGTTTTACGTTCTGGTGTCGTATTTACGGGATGACTTGGCTTCAAACGAAGGAGGGCTCAAGTTTTTTATCCTAGGTGTCTTTGCCGCCGGTTTGCTCGCCTACGGGATCAGCCTCGTCTATGGTGAAACCGGCAAACTCGTCTTTTCCGATATGGCGTCCGCCCAAGCCACTCCCGGATTAATTATCGGATTTCTACTGATCTTTGCCTCTCTCGGATTCAAGATTGGCGCCGTTCCGTTTCATTCATGGATTCCCGATACCTACCATGGTGCTCCGACTCCTGTGACGACCTTCCTGTCGATCGCCCCAAAAGCCGCAGCCTTTGCGATTTTGCTCCGTATTTTCCTGGTGGCGTTGGGAACGTTCAAGCCGCTATGGGTATCCTTCTTAGTGGCTGTGTCTATCCTGTCGATGACCTATGCCAATATCGTGGCCATTGCACAACGCAACATCAAGCGATTGCTGGCGTATTCCGGTATCGCGCAAGTAGGGAATGTGCTGATCGGTCTTGCGGCAGGCACCAAAATGGGGAGTGATGCCATTTTGTTTTATATCCTCGCGTATCTGTTCGCCAACATCGGGGCGTTCGCCGTCGTGATTGCGGTCAGCCAAGCCATCGGAAGAGATGAAATAGAGGACTACCGAGGTTTAAACAGACGGTCGCCGTTTCTGGCGTTCGCGATGTTGCTGTTCTTGCTGTCACTGGCCGGTGTGCCACCTCTGGCGGGGTTTATCGGCAAGCTCTATATTTTCGTGGCGGCCATCAAAGAAGGCCTTTATACATTGATTGCGATCGGGCTGATCAACATCGTCATCTCGATGTATTATTATCTCATCGTCGTGAAGCAAATGTACATCAATGAGCCGATAGATCCCTCGCCTATCGCCATTTCCGGTCCGATGAAGACGGTGATCTACGTCGGTTTAGCGGGAACTTTGGTGATCGGTATATATCCGCAACCGTTTACAGATTGGGTGGTCAGCGCGACACTCATGTTCTCGAACTTTGTCGGACCTTCCGCTACCGTCGTCCCTCAGGTTCTCCCTCTGGGCGGTTAATTTTTGCTTCCGACTTCCAGGACTTCTGCTACAATTGTTGCAAAGGTAGAGACGCGATTTCACGGTATGGCTTCCGTACGCTCACCGAAGTGTTTTAGTGTTTTGACGCGAGTCGTTGTCATCGATGGAATCAGTCTCCAACCATCACTCACCGACTCCTCTCTTAACGGCCGATAAGCCTGAACCGTCGGCTTCCGTTCCCACGAGGTCACCCGCTGTCTATCATGTGTTGGTCGCGTGGTTTCATAAGCTGACGATCGAGCAGCGGGTCTTAGCCGGTTTCAGTATGGTATTCGTGGGGATCCTTATCGTCAGCGCGATATCGTACCGCAATACGAGCATACTCCTTGCCAACAGTGGGCTGAATGGGCGCAGTCATGATCTGATCCAGCTCCTCAATAACATTGATGCTGCGATGAGTGAAGCAGAGGATGTCCACCGGCGTTATCTGGTAACGGGAGAAGAGTCGTATTTGGAAGCCTACAAGAAGATTGTCAAGCAGAAACCGACCTTCACGGCGTATCTCCATGATTTGGTCCGCGGGTCGCAGGAGCAGCAACAGCGGGTCAGGATCCTTGATGGAATGATGGACCGCCAACTCAGTGCCGAATCGAAAGCACTCGTCCAGTTTCAAGAGGGAGGTTTCCGAGCAGTCAAGAACATGGCCTTCGAAGGGGCTGGAAAACATGAGCTGGGCGCGATTCACCAAATCATTGCTGAAATGGATTTGCATGAGCGGCAGGCAGTAGGACGGCGTGTAGTGGAATCCGCTGCCGGGACAAGGAATACCGTCGTGCTGCTCGGCATCGGGGTATTACTGCAGTTGGTTCTCCTGGCATGGGTGTACTACTTCATCCGGCATGACATCACGGAACGACGGCGTGTTGCCGGGGAATTACAACGGCGAGGAGAACTTCTGGAAGCTGCAAACAAGGAACTCGAGGCATTCAGTTATTCGGTTTCCCACGATTTACGTGCGCCCTTACGTCACATCGACGGCTATGCGGAGCTCTTGCGCAAATCGGTCGAGCACTCGCTGAATGACAAGGCTGCGCGGTATTTGCGGACGATTTCCGACTCGGCTAAACAGATGGGACAGCTGATCGACGACCTGCTGGTTTTTTCTCGCATGGGGCGGCAAGAGATGCTTCGCACGGCCGTCGACCTTAATCAATTGATCCGAAACATCCTCTCCGATCTTCGCTTGGACTTGCAAGGACGAGAAATATCGTGGACAATTGCCGCACTGCCTGAAGTACAGGGCGATCCAGCCATGCTCCGACAAGTATTTATGAACTTGATCGCAAATGCCGTGAAGTTTACCAGCACCAGGCCGATCGCCCTGATTGAGATCGGGGTGGAGCGCCCGAGTCCTACGGAAATCACCCTTTTCGTCCGCGACAATGGCGTGGGATTCGACATGCAGTATGCCTCCAAACTGTTTGGAGTGTTCCAGCGACTGCACCGAGCGGACGAGTTCGAAGGAACCGGTATTGGCCTGGCCAACGTGCGTCGGATCGTTCATCGCCACGGAGGACGGACCTGGGCCGAAGGTGTGGCGGACAAGGGAGCCACGTTTTATGTACTGTTGCCGATGAGGAGGCTTGACTCATGACCGCGGCCAAACCAATCTTGCTCGCCGAGGATAATCCACGAGATGCGGAGCTGGCTTTGGCTGCCATGGAGGCGGAGCATATCTCCGATAAAGTCGTTCTGTGTCATGACGGCGCGGAAGTGTTGGACTACTTGTATTGTCGCGGCCAGTTCAAGTCACGACTGAGAGGGAACCCTGCAGTGGTGTTTCTTGATCTGAAAATGCCCAAAGTGAACGGGCTCGAGGTTCTGCGTACGATCAAAGCTGACGTCAATCTTCGCCCGATTCCCGTCGTGATGCTGACGTCATCACGGGAAGAACGCGATCTGGCTGACAGCTATGCTTTGGGGGCGAATGCGTACGTCGTCAAGCCCGTGGAGTTCCATAAATTTCTGTCCGCTGTCAAAGAGCTGGGGACGTTCTGGGGCATCATCAATGAACCTCCTCCTGAAAGCTGCCGCTCCATGCACTGATCCCGCCATGACGACTCTGCTGCGAGTGGTGCATTTCGAAACCAACCGGCAAGATGCGGACCGTATTGAAGCCCTGTTGAACGGGGGAGGCCTGCCTTGTTCTATCCGACGAGTAGAAACTCGAAGCACCTTTGTTGCAGCGCTAAGCGAGGGGCAGGTGGATCTCATCCTGGCTGAATTCTCCATGCCTGAGTGTGATGAGGGGGCTGCGTTGGCATTGGCCCAACAGTCGGCTCCTGACGTACCGTTTATCTTCATCTCTGCGGCGCTTACCGAGACAATGTGTATCCAGCAAATGCAGCGAGGGGCGACGGATTGCATTCCTAAAGAAGCATTGGGTCGATTGGTTCCATCGGTGCGCCGGGTGGTGCGTGAGCGACAAGCCCGGATGGCACGAAGGCAGGCGGAAGAAGCACTTCTTCAAAGCGAAATGCAACTTCGACAGCTACAAAAACTGGAAGTCGTCGGCCGGTTGGCGGGAGGACTCGCACACGACTTCAATAACTTGCTTACGGTCATCATGGGCCATAGTCAGGTCCTGCTCGGCGAAATGGGACCGGTTCATCCGCTGAGAAATAGGGTAGAAGAGATGCAGAAAGCGGGTGATCGTGCGCGGGTTCTTATCCGCCAGTTACTCACCTTCAGCAGAAAGCAGCCTTCCGGAGCAAAAGTTCTGAGTCTGAATGCCACCTTAAGCAACGTAGAGACCATGCTTCGGAGATTAATCGGAGCGGATATTCAACTGACGTTAAGACTGAGCGTGGACGACCTCCGAATCACAGCGGATCCGGCCTTAATCGAGCAGATCGTGATGAATTTGGTCGTGAATGCTCGGGATGCAATGCCGACCGGCGGCAAGCTCACCATCGAAACGGCTGCGGTCGATCTTGACCACCAGCCGAGACACTGCGTCAATCCGATTTCGCCGGGAGAATACGTCAGGCTGTCAGTATCCGACACCGGCTGTGGAATGTCTTCCGAGGTACAGGAACAGATGTTCAAGCCATTTTTCACGACCAAGGAGGAAGGAAAAGGAACGGGACTTGGGTTATCGACCGTGTTCGGTATCGTCACCGAGAGCGGCGGAGGGCTCGATGTGATCAGCGAGATAGGAGCGGGGACGCGATTCGATGTATACCTTCCGCGCGTCATGAGCGAGATTGAGGCGCCGATTGACGATAACGTAACGGTACAATCAGCGGAAGGTCATGAAACCATACTCCTGGTGGAAGACGAAGAGGATGTCCGCGTCCTTATCCGGGATGAACTGCGAAAGCTCGGCTATCGCATCATCGAAGCAAGAAACGGCGTAGAGGCCTGTCTGGTCGCCACTCCTCATATTGGGAAACTGAAACTGTTACTCACGGATATCGTGATGCCGGGAATGAACGGGACGGAGCTGGCGAGGCATCTTCGGGTCGTCAAGCCGGAATTGAAGCTGCTCTTCATTTCCGGATATACGGATGATGTCGGTATCGGGGCAGGGGACCCAGCCAGTGCCTATCTGCAGAAGCCGTTCACACCGGAAGCGTTAGCCAATGCCGTGCGCGAACTTTTGGATGTGAAACCGGCGAATCGGGAAAGGTGAATCGATCCCCGGAGGCAATCGAGCCATCATCGAGCGTCAAGCAATCCTGGACCATGAGCAGTCCTCCCTTGCTCGCGACGCCCCAGTTTCTGCAGGAGCCCTCACGATGAATAGACGCTGGTGGTTCGAAGGAGCCAAGCATGCGGTGTGCTCCTTCCTGCTAGGTATCGTTCTACTGCCCGGCCTCAGTCCGGCGCAGGATAGCTCTTGGGAACGACTCTCCGACGGCCTGACAGTGTCAATGTGGAAGCCGGGCGACGCGTGTCCCACCGTGCCGACCATGCTGGCTGTGGATATGGACCCGGAACGTACAAAGTTTTCGGTTCATCATTACGCCCAAGAAGGACTGTCAGAGCCTCCAAGGATGGACGAATGGCAGAGACGGACGGGCCATCATGTGTTATTCAATGCAGGGTTGTTCCGTGAAAACTTTTCATATCTTGGTCTTCTGTATAAGGACGGGCGTCCGCTCGGAAGCCGACGCCACCCATCATGGCAGGGATTGTTTGTCGCAGAACCGACCGTTTCGGGGTTGAAGAAGGCTCGGATCCTTGACCTGGCAGCAGAAAGTTTCGACGAAGAACAGCCGCCTTATCGTGAAGCGGCACAGGCCTTGATGCTCCTGGATCTGACGGGCAAGATCCGTGTCCGTGAGAGTGGGAAATATGCCTATCAGACGATTGTCGCGGAGACGAGGACCGGACACATTCTTCTCTTTAAGAGTCTTGGAGTTGTTTCTCTATACGATATGGGACGGTGCTTCAAGGAGGCGTTTCCCGCTGTGCGCCAGGCGATGGCCATGGACGGGGGGTCCTCCTCCGAGGTCCGCATTTTGGAGTCGCTGTGGGAGAAGGACCTACACGTAGAAGAACATCCATCCTGGAAAAGTCTGTTCGGCGGAAGCACGGGGTCTCATATTCCGTTACCCACCGTGATTGGCGCCAGTCCGAGGTAATGATTACCGCGTGGCTCAAAGCGGGTATGGTGGCGGCGTGCTTGGCCGTTGGTGGTTGTGCCGATGGGGCGAAGATCGTTCAGCAGCATGACACGGGCGGGGTCGTCATCTATCCGTTTAAAGACGGACAAGGACCTATGCTTTCCTCTTTCCGCAAAGACGCCCTTGATCTCATGAAAGAGAAATGTAGCGGCGGATCCTACCGAATCGCTCGCGAAGGGGAAACCAAAGGGCGCACTCGAGTCGTAAGTCCGCTCGATGGGGCGCAAGAACTGGTAGAGGAGCGGCGGTGGGGGATTCAGTTCGAGTGCAAATGATGCAGAATACACAAGCTGCAAGGTGAGACTAGTGGTTCGTCGTGCTGATGAGATCTTGAACGGTCAAAAGACTGATAAGCCGAACTTTTTCACTTTCTACACGTGCTCGCCCATCCTGCTCTTGGCGGTCCACGATCACTAAAGCGTGATCTACCCGAAGCCCGGCCTCTCGCGCGGCACCCACCGCTTTCAGCAACGACCCACCGCTCGTGAGCACGTCGTCCACGATCAGCGCTCGATCACCGGGACGAATGCTACCCTCGATCAACTTTCCCAGTCCATGGTCTTTGGGCTGCTTGCGAACGACGAACGTCCGCCAGAGATGCTGACGCGATGCGGCACAGGCAAAATCGGAAATGGTCACGGCAATCGGGATGGCGCCGAGTTCGAGACCGCCGAGGCAATCGAAGGCAAGATCACTGAGGGCCTCATAGGCCAGTTGGGCGACCAAACGACGCGCTTCCGGATGTGCCATGAGGGCGCGACAGTCGACATAGAAAGGGCTGACCTCGCCGGACGCGAGCTTGAATCCCTTGTCGCGATCCCATTTGAATGACTGAGTATCATGGAACGCTTTCGCCAGTTGCTCCCGAACTGAGACCATTCTTCCTCCCTCGTGCAGACGATAGTGGGTGGCATTCTACACTGTCCGGCCGACCCAGG
Source organism: uncultured Nitrospira sp. (assembly GCA_964465695.1). Classification (GTDB taxonomy): domain Bacteria; phylum Nitrospirota; class Nitrospiria; order Nitrospirales; family Nitrospiraceae; genus Nitrospira_D. Next base: position 4,550 of record CAYXKP010000083.1, on the reverse strand, counting down.
ACATACCTTTCACTGATTTGAGTGGGGAGGTACTGCGGAGAAGCGACGGATCTGCTCAGCTAGGGTATTGGCGACCAGGTGCAGATCAAAAGGCCAGGCGTAACAGAGTTCAACCCCGGGATGCAGCGGCCGCAACTGGTCGAGAATCTCCGGGATCTCCACTTCCGAATGAGACCCCCCTGGTGTGAACATGGTCGTCGTGACGATGATATGAGTCGCACCCTGCTTGACCAACGCTTCGACGGAGTCCTCCAGCGTCGGCGCGCAAAACTCGTTGTACGCGACGGCAAAGAGCACGTCGTTGAGTTGAGCTCGTAGCTGTGCAGCTACTGTTTCCAGACCCGCTCGATAAGGGTCCGTCTCATCGGTCCTTGGCCAGTGGCGGATCTTGGTATCCAGCTCACGCTCTTCCATGGTGGGTGGAAGTTTCGCGGCACGTCTCTGAGCTTCCAACCGTTTGAGCCTCGTGACCAATTCCTGAGGACACCCCTTGGGAATGCCGCCGTGGCCAACCAGAATCACTCCTCGGGTAATTGCCGCCATCGTTTATTCTCCTCCGGTTACAAGATGTGTGTCTTCGTGAATCATCATGTGAACGCCTGATAGAGGTTCTGAAGAACTCCAGCGTCTGCTACGACAACGTGCGGCATCTTCACTCCTTTCTATGCATGATTCCGCAACATCAGCTCTTTCGGGTGCGGGTTCAGATAGACCTGATCGTGAATGTACCTGATGTCAAAAATCCGGACGTAATGCTTGACCAGCGTGAGAGGAACGATCAAAGGCGTGAGCCCCTGATGATAGTCGGCGATCACGTCCAACAGCTCGGACTTCTCGTGCGTCTTCAGGCGGCTCTTGAAGTGACCTACAATGTGATGGAGGACATTCACATGTTTCCGTACGGTCGCCTTCATGGCTAAAGTCTTCATGAAGAGTTCACCGTACTTCGCGGTGAGGTCCTTGGATCGATGGCGATCCGCTTGCCCGACAAGGCGACCCATTACTTCGTAATGCTGTGGGCTATGGGCTAAGAGCAGATACTTGTGTATTGTGTGGAATCGTATCAGAGCCTGTCTTGTGACTCCGTTCCGGACCAGTTCCTGGAACCGGTGGTAACAGAACACGCGTTCGATGAAGTTCTCCCGAAGCGATGGATCACAGAGGCGCCCCTCCTCCTCGACGGGAATCAGCGGAAACTGCTCCAGAAAGGCTTTCGCAAACATTCCGACGCCGCTGTGGCTCGGCATGCCCAGTGCGGTATACACGCGCACCCGTTCCACCCCGCAACTGGGGGAACCTCTCTTGAAGACGAACCCTGAGAGGTCCAGTTTTCGGAGTGAGTCAAGCCGCACGTCGATCATCGACTCCATCGCCTGGGTGTGATCGCGCTTGCTCGTAATGGTCATCAGCCGGGGACGATGGGAATTGCCCACCAGCCGCATGGCTTCCCGCGGTGTGCCCAATCCCGCTTCCACCTCGGGGCATACCGGTACCCATTCGACATAATGGCCCAGCACGTCGGTGAGGAATTGGTCGCGCTTGTGCCCTCCGTCGAAGCGGACCTCATCTCCCAGAAGACACCGGCTGATTCCGAGGCGAAGCGGGGAGGTCGTCACCTCGTAGCCTCCTGCTTTCCGAGCGAGAGGTATTCCTGACGGGCACGTTGATGATCCACAACCGGTGAAGGATAATCCGCCCCGATTCGGCATCCCGCGCGTGCCTGCTCATCTGCGGTCATGAGATGCGGCTCATGAATTAGCTTCGCCGATACATGGGTCAATTCCGGAACATAGCGTCGAATGTACGTCCCATCCGGATCGAACTTCTTGCTCTGGAGCGCGGGATTGAAAATCCGATAACCTCGCATGGCATCCGTACCGGTCGAGGCACACCACTGCCAATTGCCGTTGTTTGCCGCCACGTCAGCATCGAGGAGGTGCTGCATGAAGTATCGTTCGCCGCTCTGCCAGTCGATTCGGAGATCTTTGATCAGAAAGGATGCGACGACCATCCGAACGCGGTTGTGCATCCAGCCCGTTTGATTGAGTTGCCTCATCCCAGCATCCACGATCGGATATCCGGTCTTGCCGAGGCACCAGGCACGAAAGAGGGCATTGCGCTCCGGATCAGGCTCACGGGACGGTGGTACGGCCGCCTTGCGGAATGGTCCCTCGGCAACGTGTGGGAACGACGCCAAGACCTGCTGGAAGAATTCACGCCAAATCAGTTCGTCGATCCACGTCAACACATCTGGGCGAGACACTCGTCCACCCTTGGCCAATGTGCCTAAGGCCGCATGAATGGCCGTGCGTGGCGACAGGGTCCCGAACCGGAAGTGTGGCGAAAGTTGTGAACTGCCATCGATCGCCGGCAGATTCCTGCCTTGCGCATAGGAATGAATCGGTCCATCCACGAACCAGCACAATCTCTTCTGAGCGTTCCTCTCCCCTGGCTCAATCCATGGTCTGACGGCATCGTACCCCAGCTCACCGGCGGTGGGGAGCGGACAAGCGATAGGCAGTAGGGCGGCGTTCTTTTTCGCCAGGGTGGTTGGGATTGGTTGAACGGCTGGGACTGTTGCATGCCATTGCGTCCACCAACGCGCGCGATACGCGCTGTACCGCTGCAACGGCTCACCGCTTACGCCTCGTACCTCGGATGCTTCGAATACCACGTGATCTTTGAACGTCCGCACCGCCACTCCAAGCTTTTCCAAACGCTGCTGCACGAGTCGGTCCCGCTCGATGGCTTCCGGCTCATAGTCGCGATTCCAATAGACCGCATCGGCTTTCCATCTATGTGCCGCCTGTACGACTTGCTCGATTTGATCGCCGCGACACCACTGCAGCGGGACTCCATGATCGGTGAGTGAGGATGCAAGTTCCCCTAAACACCCAAGCATGAAGTTCACGCAACCTGATCCAAACCTATGCGATTGCAGCAACGGCTCATCGAAGACAAACAGCGGAATGATCTCGTCGCATTCCTCACAGGCGGCCGTGAATGCCGGCTGGTCGTGCAATCGGAGATCGCGTCTGAACCAGACTAGTCCTCGCACAAGCGATTCCTTTCACCAAGGACTAAGGCGCAACTACCCTGAAACTGTCAGTCCTAATAGACACAATACTGCGACCATGAGAAATCCCATCAGCCATCCTGCCGCAACATACATCGCGAAAGCGTTCATGCGCCCACCTCCTTGTGGCGACATCAGGTGATCGCTCCTGATATGGCGCCGCTACGCCGTGATGTTCGACTGTTCATGTCATGTGCTCAGCGGTTCGCCTTAAGCAAGCTCGCAAGGCCGGTTCCAGCGTCGGATAGTGAAACGTATAGCCTTCCGTCACGGCCTTCGCCGGAATCACCCGTTGGCCGGTAGTCATCAATGTTCCCAACTCACCAAGCAGGATGTTCAAGGCGAATTTCGGAACGGGAAGCCACGATGGTCTGTGAAGCACCCGCCCAAGGACTTCACAGAACGTGTTCATCGTCACGGGCTCCGGCGCGACGGCATTGATTGGGCCCGAAACCGTCGGAGTAGTAAGAGCCCATTGGATCAGTCCGATGTGGTCACTCCGGTGAATCCAGGAGACCCACTGGGTTCCCGGCATGATCGGACCCCCTGCGTACAACCTGAACGGCAATACCATTTTGGCTAGTGCCCCACCGTCTTGCTCCAGCACCATGCCAATTCGTAACAGCACGACGCGTGCGCCGAACTCCGCAGCGCGCAGGGCCTCGGCCTCCCATGCGAGGCACAGATTTGCCAAGAAGCCCTGACCGCGTGCTGCTCCTTCATCCAGCGGACGATCGTCACTGGCGCCGTAATAACCGATACCGGAGGCGCTGATGAAGGTTGCCGGCTTCGACGAGCAGCGTGACAGGGCCCTGACCAGTAAGCGGGTAGTGAGTACGCGACTGTCGGTGATGAGTCGTTTGCGTGCCACCGTCCAGCGTCCATCGGCGATTGGTGCACCGGCGAGGTTAATGACGGCATCGGCTCCTTCAAGGACCTGCTCCCAGGGTCCCGTATCGCGCCCGTTCCATTCCACTGCGGTCATATGAGGCTCCAACAAGCGTGATGTCGTGACCGCATTTCTCGTGAGGATGCTGACTCTATGACCTCCCCGGATAAGCGCGACGCAGAGCGCCCGGCCAATGAATCCTGTTCCTCCAGTTACGACGATATTCATAGGCGCATCTCCTGAAGAAGCCGCATCGGGACAAGAAGCCCATGTGGGCTATCTCCGTTCTATATGTCTATATGTGAAGGTCTGCCGCATTGGCGGCTCTTATTGTGACTGAGCCGACGTGCGAATTCCGCTGTTTTAAGTCGCCAAGTCGATGGGACCCCTCGCTTGAACGGATGTGTCGGAGCCGCACGATCGACCTCGATACGGAATGCATACGAGCCGTGGCCTGTTACCTCTTGCTCGTTCGTGTGGCTCTATTCCCTTGCCGACTGACGGCAATGGCAAGAGTCTGAAGGAATCCTGCCACCACCCCGCACATCAGGAATCCCATCACCGCCAAAAAAACGAAGTTGATAT
>CAYXKP010000082.1:0-18254 GCA_964465695.1 uncultured Nitrospira sp. | reverse complement strand
GCCTTTCCACCAGGAGGCTTCGTTATGCAACTCTACTCCAATTCCATAGCTCTTCCCCTGCCAGGCCAGTCTGACTTGCTTCCTGCTTCCGCTACAAGTCCTTCTGAGACCCTAACGCAGACTAAGTCTTCGGAACAGCTTCACCATCGGATTCGTAACTATCACCCGGGATATCAAGTGATCAGATGGGACACGAGTTTCACGGCGAGCTACATTGCCGGGACGGGACGCCATTTAATAGATGGCCGAGCACGTAAGGCTTGTAACCGTCTCTAAGAAAGGAGTTTAGATATGAAACCAACCTCTATTTCCCAATTCATTGATCATCATTACCGGCATTTCAACGCGGCGGCAATGAAAGACGCGGCACATGCGTATACGGCTCACTTAAGCAAAGGTGGGAAAATGCTGGTGACGCTGGCCGGTGCAATGAGCACAGCCGAGCTGGGATTATCGCTGGCTGAAATGATACGCCGAGACAAGGTTCATGCGATTTGCTGTACAGGGGCCAATCTCGAGGAGGATCTCTTCAACCTTGTCGCGCAAAAACATTACGAGCGTATCCCACACTATCGAGAACTGACCGCGCAGGAAGAACAAGCCTTGTTAGATCGGCACCTAAATCGGGTAACCGACACGTGCATTCCGGAAGCCGAGGCGATGCGCCGGATTGAGGCTGTGGTGGCGGCTGAATGGACGGCGGCGGATCGCGCGGGTGCCAAAGCATTTCCACACGAGTTTCTCTATCGGCTCCTGGTCAAAGGCACGCTTAAGGAGAGTTATCAGATTGATCCGGCCGACAGTTGGATGTGTGCGGCTGCAGAGCGCAACCTTCCGGTGTTTGTTCCCGGCTGGGAAGATTCCACGTTGGGGAATATGTATGCAGCGCATTGCATGACAGGATCAATCAAGAACGTTCACACAGTGCGATCCGGCGTTGAATACATGATGCAGTTGGCCGAATGGTATGTGAAGACAGCGGATGCAAGTTCGATTGGATTTTTCCAAATCGCAGGGGGGATTGCCGGTGATTTCCCCATCTGTGTGGTTCCCTTGCTGCGTCAAGATCTTCGTAGAGAGCAGATACCGCTTTGGGCATACTTTTGTCAGATCAGCGATTCGACCACCAGTTACGGATCGTATTCTGGGGCGGTCCCGAACGAAAAGATTACCTGGGGAAAGCTGGGTGTGGACACGTCGAAGTTCATCATCGAGTCGGACGCCACCATCGTCGCTCCGTTGATCTTCGCCTATGTCCTCGGCTGGTAGCAAATTGAAACGCTGGGATGACCGGCACAATGCTCACGAAGAGATACTTCAAACGTCCCACACTTTTTCTTCTGCAGCAGGGACTCACAGGGACCAATCTTTGGGACAACCGAAAGGTACGGCCATGAGCTGAGCGGTGCTCGCCGTCTCGACAGTTCCGCAGGTGGCGAGGAAGATGGCACGTTGTTCAGCATTACGCGCAGGCAATGAGGCCGCTGACAAAGAAAGGCATACGCTATGAATGTAAAGGGATTCATTATTGAAGACGTCGAGTATGCCGGCCTGTGGACGGAAATCTGATCTGGTTCTTGGCTCGGTGCTTTGATGTGTTATTTGGGTTCAACTTGTAGGGGTGTGCGTTCGATGCCTTGTTCCCTGAGCCAGCATGCCTGACTTACAACTAGTGACATTGTTAGGAGTCGGTTTTTTACTTGGGCTACGACATGCCCTGGATACAGACCATCTTGTGGCCGTCTCGACGGTACTTGCCGACCGGCCATCGCTCCTGAAATCGGGCACTATCGGGCTCTATTGGGGTGTCGGACATACGTTCATGTTACTCCTTGTTGGATCAGTCGTCCTATTCTGGGGAATTCACATTCCTGAGGAATTTGAGTTCATCACGGAATCCGGGGTTGGCGTTCTGTTGATTGTACTTGGTGGCATGTTGAGTCTCAAACTGTACCGGGAGCGGTGGCATGTACACAGCCATCACCATGACGGTGAGCCACACGTTCATTTCCACCGCCATCAACAACCGGAAAACCATCGTCATCGACATTGGATAACGGAGTCGATCCGTCCCTTCTGCATCGGCATGGCTCACGGATTGGCCGGATCTGCGGCGCTGATGCTGATGATTCTTGCTACGACGACAGACGTGGCTACTGGTCTCTTGTCGATTCTCGTCTTCGGTCTCGGATCAATCGTCGGGATGATGGTGATCGGCATAACGATCAGTCTTCCTTTGATTTGGTCGCGCTCAATCAGTCGGCGACTGTTTGTGGGAGTGCAAGGTTTTGCCAGCCTTGCCAGCGTGTTGTTCGGGGTGTGGATGTTGGTGAAGCTCACTCCCTCGATAATCGGGCACTGAGGCAGTTGAATGTCTAAGGCACGATGGTGGGAAGGTGTATCGGCATTCACTTTGTCCCGGGCATCCGCAACCGGGCATGGGAGGCGTGGCTTGGTTTTTTAAGAAGATACTCGGCGGCGGATGACTTGCTCGCTGAAATGAACCAACAAGACCCACCACAGAGTCAAAAGAAGCCAAACAAAAGAAGTTACCGCCAAGAATATGGATGATCGGCCAGTTCAGATTAGGTCTCTCTATCACCATCGTGCGCTCAAATTCGACCGTGAACAAGCGTTCGGCTTTCGATTGGCCATTCCTGCTGGTGCATCGGCCCGTTTGAATCTTGGGAAGAACAAACAGGGACGCTCGTGGCTTTTGGCCGGAATCGGCTCGCCCAAGGAGGGAACGGTTTGACGGAGGGACTGTTAAATGATCCGAGGGTGAAAGCAAAGGCGTGGCTCCCAAGGAGCGCGGATTCGAAAAAGAAGACGCACATTGATTTCACAGAACCTGTCAATTAGTTCCGTAACTCTCTGCATAACAAACGACTTCAAACGAAAGGAAAATGAATGGTACCTACGCGTATGTTTTTAACGAGAGGGGTGGGGGTCCACAAGGAAAAACTGACCTCCTTCGAGGAGGCATTGCGCAGCGCCGGTGTGGCCTACTGCAACCTTGTCAGTGTGTCTTCCATCCTTCCGCCACATTGTAAAATCATCCCTCGCAAGCGAGGAGAGAAGCTGGTTAAACCGGGTGAAATCACGTTTTGCGTTATGGCGCGTTCGGAAACGAATGAACGGAACCGGCTGATCTCAGCGTCGGTCGGCCTTGCGAAGCCAACAGACCACGGCACCTATGGCTATCTATCGGAACACCACGCGCATGGTGAGACGGATGAGGAGACGGGAGAATATACGGAAGATCTTGCAGCACAGATGCTGGCGACGAGCTTAGGTGTCGAATTCGATCCCAACGTAGCTTGGAAAGAGCGCGAGCAAGTCTTTAAGATGGGTGGAAAAATTGTAAGAACCCTGAACATCACTCAATCGGCGGTCGGGAAAAGGGGTAAGTGGACGACAGTCATCGCACTGGCGGTCTTCATCCCTCCGGAGAATGTACCCGCACGGTCTCGCAAGTGACGGCCTCGTGCGAGTGCCCTCATGCCACATCAGCTGTCCCATGGGCATCTGGCCCGTCGCGTGTCCGCGATGGGGCGGCACCACGAGTTGTAAGGAGTTTTTGACGAATGGCCCAGCTGAGACCGCCGACAGTCCACCCCACCAGCGATGGTGCACCGTGCGGACGGCTGGCTCGCCATGCATTCCTCCTCGGTTGCTCTACCCCGGACTATGACACGCTCCCACCGTCGCAGCCAGCGTTGGCTCTTGCGGGTGGACATGGGGTCGTTCGCCGATCTGCAAAACTGTACGCTAAGAACCTAACGGCTTTCGAAATGACTACGTTTCACGAGGTCTGATCAGGTACCCCTAGGCGCCGGTTTGGCAGGGTATCGTTGATGAAGCCCCGAGTGACTCGCCGTGTCTGCCTCACATCTGCCCAACGAACCCACGTTCTGGCCTTACCTACTGAGCCGCGCGAGTTAGTACGGTTCTACACGTTCACCAGGTCTGAGTTGACTTGGATCCGTACACGACGGGGTAGCACAACCGTTAGGGCTTTGCCGTGCAAATGGCCATGCCCAAACATTCTGGACGAGCGTGGTCTGAAGGGGTGGTATTGCCGCCTGCCATGCTGCAATACATTGCAGCAAATCCCTACGGATCCAGAAGCCCTTCGTCGCTACGCCACGCGAGATGTCACACGGCGCCAACACCTCGGTGAACTTCTAGCCCGATTCGGCTGGAAGATGTTCAGTGGGCAGTCAGTGACGAGCCAATCCATGCAGTCGCGATAGGACGCACACCGTCAAAGACGCCGAGTCGCTCGCTCAGGCGGAGGATTTCGATTATCTCGAAGGCCTCACCGACTATTATGCCTCCCTCCGTCGCTATACTCCGGTGCTGCTCGAGAGCCTCTCCTTTCAGCCGACCGCGGCAAGCAAAGAACTGGTTCAGGCACTCAACGTACTCCGAGAAGCCAAAGGCTCGGCCGAAGGCTGAGCTTGCTGACACCTACAATTGAAGCTTGACTTTGGCCTGGCTTGGCAATAAGATGCCGCCAAAATCGTTCCAAAAGGAAAACTAGGGTTCCGGCTTCCTTCAGCAGGGAGCGTCTGGTCCAAGAGTTTTCGGCCTCGCATAACGAGGCTCCACGGAGGGATAAAAACCCGGGAGATCATGTACTGAGGTACATGGCCTTTTGGGAATTTAGCCTTTCCACCAGGAGGCTTCGTTATGCAACTCTACTCCAATTCCATAGCTCTTCTCCTGCCAGGTCAGTCTGACTTGCTACCCCGTCAAAGAGGTCGGTTATGGACGTGACCGAACGTCCGGATACGGATTTTCCTGCTCCCGCTACAAGTCCTTCTGAGACCCTTAGCCGCAGGCTCAGTCTCCTGAACAGCGTTACAGTTGCCTTCCGCCATAATCGGCCGAAAGTTTCTTTGGCACAGGAGAACTCGGTATGAAGGACTCACTGTCGGCATTACCGCATACCGATGTCGTAGGGCTCGCGATATTCAGCCTTATCATTGTGGCATTTATGGGCAGTATCTGCATTTCAAGGTGGAAAGACCGTAGGTGGACAAAAAAGTGAACATCTAGAGTGGAGAGACCTACATGGTCATGAGGTGGGTCCTCGAAGACCAGTACTTGAAAGGCGTATTCGAAAGTCTTATGCAGTCTGATGCACATAAGCAATCCACCGGATCACTATGAATACCGTCTGTTTTGATCAACGACGGTCGAGCTATTGGTGTCCCGATGCCTCTTCAACAATGGCCGAGAATATTTCAGCGCGGTGACGGGAGGCGGCTGGTTTACCGCGCTGGCGCTTTCATTCGGTGGATGCGATGGCAATTCATGAGGCATGCGGGAGCCGAACAGGCGGCAGGAGGAATCGTGGCGATTACTGCGCCAGTGCCGACCGTCAATGTCATCGTGCTTCATTGAACATGGTGTTACCTAGTGCCATGCTCGACGAAGTCCCTTCAGAGATTGTGCACACGATCCTCGCGGCAAATGCCAAGAAGGTATTGCTGCCGTGGAATCGAGCACGAGTAAAAATCGTGAGAACCGAAGACCGGACCTTGGATATGTTGATTGCCCAGTCTCTCTCACGAATTCGTATTGCAGTGCGAGCAACCTGCCAAGCATAACATTAGCCTCAATTCGTTTCAGAGTTGCGAGACCACGAGGGTCTACGCCGGTCGATGAGCCGACTGTCGAGAGACCATCGTGGGCGTCTCATCCGTCCACAGCGTTCATGAGAGGACTTGTGGACATGACGCGCGCAATGACGTTCATCGTCGCTTTGGCGGTCGGCGTCAGTGTTCTGGAAAAAGCCCGTGCCCATGACCCCGACGTACCCGAACTGGAGGTGCCGGAAGTGGCGGTCGTCGGTGACAAACCGGTCTCGGCTTCCTCCCAACAATTCATCCCCGACAAAGAGATCGTCCTGCAGCCCCAGGGACGTCCGGCGCAGATCCTTCGATTGATTCCCGGGTTCGTGGCCGTGGAGCATTCCGGCGGGGCCGGAAAGGCCGATCAATACTTTCTCCGTGGGGTCGACGCGGACCATGGGACCGACGTAGGGTTCTTCCTCGACGGCATGCCGATCAATCTGCGGACCCATGCGCATGGACAGGGCTACACGGACCTCAACTTCATCATTCCGGAAACGATCGAAGGCGTCGATGTTCACAAGGGCTCGTATTTGCCGGAATATGGAGATTTCGCCACGGCGGGAGCGGTCAATTTTCGAACACGCGACATGGTCAAAGAAGGAATCATTCAAGGGGCGGGTGGGGAATATAGCACGCAGCGTTACCTGCTGATGCTCTCCCCCACCAAAAATCGCGTGCGCACGTTATTCGCCGCCGAGGGATTCTACACGAACGGCCCGTACCTCAACGACAATCAGTATTATCGGACCAATTTGATGGGGAAGGCCACGACGAGCCTGAGCGGAAGGGATGAGCTGAGCCTGAAGGTCACCTTTCTTCATTCCAAGTGGGACGGCTCCGGCGAGATTCCTTTTCGTGCCGTGAGTGCCGGACTCCTGGATCGGTTCGGTTCCATCAATCCGTATGAAGGGGGCAACACACTCCGAACGACGGGCCACGTGAACTATCACTACGACACGACGTCCGACGGCCAGTTTTTTGCGAACGCCTACGGTCAATATTATCGGTTGGACCTGTTCACGGACTTTACATTTTTCCTCACTGACCCCGTCAACGGCGACGGCTTTGCGCAATTCGACCGGCGTGCCGTCTATGGCGGTGACATGGGGTTCAAACAGCGGGCCGAACTGTTCGGCATGCCGACCGTTGGCGCCGTGGGGTTTCAGACGAGGGTCGACGACGTTCATGCGAAATTGGGGACTCAGACACTGCGGGTTCCGACCGGCACGACAATCGACAGCGATGCCTTGACCCTGTCCTATTCCCCCTTCGTGAAGGCCGAAGTCCAACCTCTGCCTTGGATCAGATTGTCGGGCGGTGTGCGAGGCGAATTTTTCACGTTTGATGTAAGCAACCGTTGTGCCGCCTGTGTCGAACAACCTGACGGCCGAAAAGGCTCCGGCATCGTCCTTCCGAAGATGAGCATGATTCTCGGACCTTGGGCGCAAACGGAATTCTTCGTCAATTACGGAGAAGGATTTCACAGCAATGATGCCCGATCCGTCGTAGCAACCGGGGCTTCTCCACTCGCGAGAGCGAGGAGCTATGAGGTGGGAGTCCGTTCCAGACCATGGGGCCCGGAGGGCCTCGAGTTGATCGCCACAGCCTGGCGATTGGATCTCAAGTCGGAACTCGTCCTCGTCGGCGACGAGGGAACCACGGAGATTCGTGGCGCCACCAGGCGCCAAGGTGTGGAAGTCGCCGCGCGCGGCCAGGTATGGGGACCGCTCTATATACACGGCAGTTTCACATGGACGCACGCCGAGTTCCGCACCGGTGAGGCGATTCCCTTGGCACCGGAGTACATCGCCTACGGAGCCGCGATGCTGAAATGGCCGGAAGGATTGACCTCTCAACTCCAGGCGACATATATGGGAGTCCGGCCGCTCATCGAGGATCGGAGCATCACATCACCCTCGTGGATCACGTTCGATCTCTCGGAACGGTATCGCATCCCCGTGACATTGCCGCATGGGCGACTTGAGGCGTTTCTCTTCGTCCAAAACCTCTTCAATACCCAGTGGGAACAGGCGATCTTTGCGTTCGAGTCGCGCCTCCGCACAGAGCCGAACGGAGTAACGGACATCCATTTCGTGCCGGGCAATCCGCGGACCGTGATGGGGGGGATGGCCTGGTATTTTTAAGCGCGAGATGCTTGAGCATGAATGGATGGTCGCGAATTGAAACTTTCCTCTGCGGGATTTAACATGCATCGTTCAACATTGCCATGTCCACAACGCTCTCCCGCCGATTTTTCAATCGTCCGACACTGGTCGTGGCTCGTTCGCTCATCGGCAAGTACCTGGTGCGTGAGAACGGGCATGGAACCGTTGCGGGAAGAATCATCGAAGTGGAAGCCTATGTCGGTTCGCAGGACCTGGCTTGTCACGCCTCGAAAGGGAGAACGGCAAGAACGGAAGTTCTGTTCGGTCCCCCCGGGATATCCTATGTCTATTTGATCTACGGCATGTATCACATGTTGAACGTCGTCACGGAGCCGACGGAGTTTCCCGCAGCAGTGCTGATTCGAGCGATTGAAGTGGACGGCGAGCTGATTGACGGACCGGGAAAGCTCTGTCGAGTATTAGAGATCAATCGGTCATTGAATCGGCACGACCTGACTCATGGACGATTCCTCTGGTTCGAAGATCGAGGCGCGAGGGTCCTCAGCAAGCGGATCGGCACATTCCCCAGGATCGGCGTGGACTATGCCGGACCGTGGGCGAAAAAACCCTGGCGGTTCCGTTTGCTGGATCACGAGGTATAAGGTAGCTTCAGACGGATCAGGATCATAAAAAGCCGACAAAAAAGGGGAAGCCCCTCTTCAGGGACTTCCCCCCTCGCTGATTGCCGAACACCAACTAATCGATTTTGCGATCACCGGTGATCTTAGTCGCAGAGGTCACCGGCGGAGCGATTGGGATCTGAGGTCCCTCCACATTTGGAAGCCTGCCTGCACCCTGTCCCTCGGTGATCCGCGCATTGTCGGTCTTCATCAGTTTTTGTTCGGCATTCTTGACCGAGTCTGCCGACTTCAGCAGCGTGGAAACTCCGTGCGCGTCCTGTTGGCCGGGATCATTAGCCGTCGGCTGGCCGTTCACAGGGCTGCCCGTATTCTTCATGGGATAACCTTCGTGTTTTGGCAGCAGCGCGGGGTTGGCCGACGCCACTGAACAGGCAAACAGGATCGAGGAAACCGTCGCGACTGCACCGGTAAGAAGTTTCATACCCGTTCTCCCTTTGAGCTATGGCGATGAATGACAATCATGCGTTCAAACATTCAATGTGAATGACTATATCCGAGGGCAGAATCATAGCGATGGAGGGTCGTTCTGTCAAACCGGCAACCCATGAAGGTGATGCGTGAGGAAGAATAGATACGGCTGGAAATCAGCTTGGACGCCGAGGGGGACGTCGCCCGCGCCCACGGTGCCGAAATGCCGGCCCCCGGCTGACCCCGGGAAGACGAATGGTCACGGTCGTCCCTTCACCGGGTGCACTGCCGATCGCAATGGTTCCGCCGTGTTCCTCGACGATTTTTTTGACGCTCGGGAGACCGAGCCCGATGCCTGAGCTCTTGGTGGTGAAAAACGGCTCGAACACCTTGTCGACGATCTCAGCCGGAATGGGAACCCCGTCATTCTTGATGAGGATTTGAACTTCAAGCCCTCGTCCGGCCCGATGTTGCGTCACCTGGATATGGAGATGGCCGCCGGGAGACATGGCTTCGCAGGCGTTCCTGAAGATGCTCAAGAACGTCTGTTGGAGCTTGGCTTCATCGCCGCGCACGGGGGCGATGATATTGGCGTAATCTTTGGTGACTTGAATGCGGGTCGCTTCCAGATCGGTTCCGACCACCACCAGGGCGCTCTCGAGCACCTCCGGAATACGGCACAGGTGACGGCTGAGTTCCAGCGGTTTCGCGAAGTCGAGGATCTCGTTCAGAATCGCTTCGATCCGAATGAGGTCGCGCATCGCATTTTCGACACGCGTCTGAGGGTCAAAGTCGAGAATCCCTTCACCCGTCACTTCTTCAAGCTGCGAACGAATGGATGCGAGCGGCTCTCGAATCTCCGTCGCCAAGAACGCGCTGAACTCCCCGATCGCGGCCTGGCGTTCTTGCTTTCGAATAATGGGTTCGGATGGAGCGGCCACGGGCGGCCGGGGACCCGGCGTTCCGACCTCGGTCGTCGCCGAAGGGGCGGCAGCCTGTGGAGCCGGTGTCTGTAAGAGTTCCGCGAGCTTGAGAATAATCGGTTCCAGGGTACGGGCATCGGTGGTCTGATACCGTTGGGGATCTTTCGAGCTCAGCGTAAACGTCCCACCGACCTGGCCTTTGACGAAGAAGGGGATGACGAGCGACGACTGAAACCGGTCCTTGAAGAGATGTTTATGATCGAGAAAGCGACCTTGGGTGGATGCCAGATCATGATCCACACGGGGCTTGCGATGGCGGACCGCCCATCCCGCGGCTGAACTGTCGAGCGTCAGACGCTGACCGGGTTTCAAGTCTTTCTTGGCGTCTTTTGGGTCTGCTTTCACGTCGCCGGAAATTCCCAATACCTCGACGTTTCCCGCCAGCGGATCGTAGTAACAAGCCCAGGCGCGGTCATACGCCACGTATTGGTGGGCTTCGGCCAAGACCGCTTCGACTTTTTGCTGGAGCTCGGGTGAAAAGTGCTTGGTCATCGGCGGAAACAACTCAGCGCCGGTTTGCTGCTGTGCGCTCGGCTCCTGTGTGACGTAGGACCGACTCAACACCACGTTGGTATTGAAGAGCCCTTCGCGGTCCAGCGCCTTGGTCATGCCGTCGCACATCTGCTCCAGTTGGGATTTCTCCTTCTTGGAGAAGGCTGCGCCTTCTTTTCGTCCGATGACCAAGCAACCGTAGACGCTGTTGAAGTGGCGAAGCGGAACGACAAGAAGAGATTTCGCCCCGGGGGTGATCAACCGTAGACGGATGGCACGCCCTCCGTCCGCATCCTGAGCGGTCGGGGTCAAGGCCGCGGCCCGCTGCGTCGACAACGTGCGAAGGATGGCTTGAACATCTCTCGGCGTGAACCCGCGGGACGCATGTTCGACGAGTGGACCGTTCTCTTGATGAAAGATGGCCGCCAATGCGGCATCCGTACCGATGTCGTTCAACGCGGTGTTCAATGTCCGTTGAAGGTGCGTCTCGGGTGCCGGTTTGGTTTGAGCAGTCGAGCTGGTCATATGAAGGGACGCATTGTAGCCGGAACTCCGATGAATAGCTACCCTTGGAATACGAGTCATGAGCAGAATGTCATGGCCGGGCTCATCTCCATGGCGGCCTTCTCAAACGACCCGATGCACATTGATCACAGTGATCGCGAAGCGTTCACTCCTGACATCAATCCGGCTCCATTTTGTCGGGATTGATTTCAACCAGCTGCAATCGGCCGTTGGCGATGTGCTCAGTCTTATAGAGGCGATCCCCCATCTGGATGGTCCCTATCAGGACATTGCCGGTGACCACAAAGGTAAAATCCCCCTGAGCAGGGGGCTTGAAGGTGCCGCGGATGACGGCGGTGTCGTTGATACGAGACAACGTGGAGGTGACGTACAGTTCGGGGCTGGCGTTATCGAAAAGCTCTACGGTGATTCCGGGAAGGGGTCTGGCCCCCGCATCTTTCAGCATCTGAAGAAGCGGGAGGTCGAGTACGATCTCTCGTTCGCGAAGAACCCACGGCCTTCTCGGCAGCAGTACCTGATCGGCGGGGGAAAGAGCCGTGACGGTTTGCCACAAAGTCTTCGGCGCGGGGCGTTCCTCAGCCCATGTACTCTGGACGAACAGGCTGCTCAGCACCGCCGTGATGAGGATATGCCTGAATCGGTACACCACAGGATCGTCTCCTTGCTCTCCCGATCCGATGATCCTGCTGATCATGCGGGGACATTCTTCCATGGGCGTCACTTGAGAGAAGCTTGTCCGGCCGATCCCGCGTCCCGCTGAATCGTCGGTATCTTTTCAGCCCGGATTGATGATTTTCGGAGGTCGAGGCGGATCGTCCGGCAAATCCGCCAGAGGGCGGCGATCAACGGTCCAGCTGTTGAGGATGGTCGTGACCAGACTGATGACCAGCGCGCCGCCGACCGACGACCAGAATCCGGTGACGGTAAATCCTTTCACCAGGAACGCCGTGAATTCCAACAACAGCGCGTTCAAGACCACGAGGAAAAGTCCAAGCGTAAATACGATCAGCGGCAAAGTGAGCAGGAAGAGAATCGGCCGAAGGATCACGTTCAGGAAGGTCAGGACCAGGACTGCCGCTATGCCGGCGGTCAAACTGTCCGCTTCCAAGCCCGGGACGATCGCGATCGCAAGAAACACCGCAATTCCGGTGATGATGACGCGCATGAGCGCGTGGCGCACCCCTCCGTGAAACGGCGATTCGTGGACGGCCCGGGCGAAGCGAATGGTCGGCATCGTTTAGTGCGGTAGTGGGACGTTCTTGACAGGTGAATAATGGACGACCGTCGCCGTCACCTTTTTGTTCTTGTCATCTTTCGATGCCTCGATGATGACGCGGTCGCCCACAGCGGGCGGGTCGGTCGATTTTGGGTTGCTCTTGTTCTTATATCGGACTTGTTTGTTGAGCAAGACCGACACGACCGGTCCTTTGGCTGTTTTGACTTCAATATGTTTGGCATCGATTGCCGTCACAATGCCGAGCACGTGCGACAACTCCGGGCCCGTGGCTGAGGCCGTAGGAAACGGCCAGAGGGACAGAAACAGAACCACGCCCGCTGCGATGAGTCGATGATAGTCGACCATAACGGGTCTAACGACGATGTGTGCCGAGTGTGGGCGGATCGGCTGTTCCGGGTTTCACGACGGTCTTCATCTGAACGACAAGGTCATCTCACTATACAAATTCTTCAACGTGATTGCCACCGGATCATTGTACGAGATGGAATCGACGAACATCAGAGAGACGGGCGATGAGGATGATCAACAGAGGCGCGTGCATTACCAAGCCGCTCATTCCCATAAACGTTTCTCCGATCCAAAACGTCATGCCGAGATTGAACGCCAAGATTCCGTAGTACAAGCCGATTCCGAGTAAGAGCCGTTGCGTGGTCATGTGAGGCGGGGACGAGAACCTAAGCCGTCGGTCTACGGGGAAATAAAGCGCCAGTGAAATCAATCCGACGACAGCCCAACCCACGTAGTTTGTGAAGGGGACGCCGAAATGCCAGCCCGGATCGGGATAGTAGTAGATCCGGCCCAGGAACCAACGATCCCCGCGCAACGCCACCGGATCGATGACCATGTCGATGAAGGCAAAGAGAAAGGCGGTGAGTGCGTAGACCGCCCAACTCGTGCGGTCATCCACATCGAAGCGCAATTGTCTGAGAGGGGAAGGCTCGATCCTCGGAGAAGGATCAGACGGCAAGAGTAGCCCGAGCGCCACGCAGTAAGAGGCGAAGAGGAGAAAGCTGAACGAAATGGAATCCATGAACGGAACGTCGAAGAAATACAGTTCCTGCCCGATCGTCGAACCATTGTAGAAGTACCAGCCGAACGGGATGCCGGTTCGCGTGGACGAAAACTCGCAGACGAACGCCGTCGCCCAGCTTATCAGCCAGAAACGCCAGGTGCGGGGCCAACCGATCAGTGTGACGGCGGCGTAGAGAAAGACAGCGAGAAAAATGAAGACATAGGGACGGAGAAGGATCGTGTTGAAAAAAAGCGTGACTGCTTCCATCAAGGGGGGCTTAGAGAGTCGCCGTTATGCGTACCCGTGAGTTTTGAACCACCGCACCGCCTTCTCCAGCGCCGCTTCAGGGGGATTTTGCGGCAGGCCGAGTTCTCGAACGGCCTTGCTGCAATCGTAGTGCATCTTATACTTGGCCATCTTGACGCCCTCCAGCGGGATGCGCGGAGGATGGCCCGTGAAGTCGGCGAGCCAGTGATTGAGGTATGCGAGCGGAAGGACGGCCGCCCTCGGCAATTTCAAGACCGGAGCTTTGATGCCGGTCAGCCGACTGAGGATTTCGAATACTTCACGAAGCAACAGGTTGCTCGACCCGAGAATATACCGTTCACCCTGCCGGCCTTTCTCCATTGCAAGCAGGTGGCCGGTGGCGACGTCATCCACATCGATGATGTTCATGCCGGTTTCAATGTACGCGGGCATCCGACCCTTCATGAAATCGACGATGATTTGCCCTGTCGGCGTCGGCTTCACGTCGCCCTCACCGACCGGAGCGCTGGGGTTTACGATGACCACCGGCAATCCTTCTTTGGCGAGCTTGTGCACTTCCTGTTCGGCCAGGTACTTCGAGCGTTTATAGTGACCGGCCATCTGGTCGAGCGACACCGGCGTCTCTTCCGTCCCGAGTCCCCCGCCCGGCGGCAAGCCGATGGCGCCGATGGTGCTGCAGTAGACCGTGCGCTCCACGCCGACTTCGCGGGCGGCTTCCAGCAGATTTCTCGTGCCGGTCACGTTGATATCGTAAAAGATCGAAGAATCCTTGGCCCAGAGAGCGTAATGCGCGGCGACGTGGTATAGCCGGCGACAGCCGTTGAGAGCGTGGCGCAGACAGTCCTTATCGCGAAGATCGCCGGGAACTTTCTCGAGGTTCATTGAGCGGAGATTGGCGGCATCGCTTCCGGGGCGCGCGATCACCCGGACATCGACGCCGGTTTTGAGCAGGGCACGAACAACGGCGGCGCCGACAAACCCGGTGGCTCCAGTGACCAGGACTTTCATGAGCGACGAGTGCTGACCAGCGACAAGCGAGCCAGTGGCATGATTCTTCAAAACCTGTCAGCCTGAAATCGTGTCAGCATGTCAGCGGGGCGCCTTAGCTCTTGCGGCTTGTGATATACCGTGCGATCTCGCGCAATGGGTCCGCGGGAGGACCGAACGATGAGAGCCGGTTGATGGCGCGGGTCACACAATCGTCGGCCAGTTTCTTAGCCCCCTCCACTCCGTGGAAGGTCGGATAGGTTTTCTTGCCCCGCTCAGCATCGGTATTGGGGTTCTTCCCAAGCTCTTCTCGCGTGCCGGTGACATTCAACACATCGTCGGCGATCTGAAACGCAAGGCCGATATCTTCGGCGTAGCCGGTCAGCTCGTCCAACCGCTGGTCGGTGGCCCCGGCTGCAATGGCGCCCATTCGAACAGCCGCCCGAATCAACATGCCGGTTTTGTATTTGTGGATGGTTTGGAGTGTAGCGAGATCAATGTCTTTGTTTTCTGCCTGGATGTCGAACACCTGACCGCCTACCATGCCGACATTGCCCGATCCAAAGGCCAATTCCTGGATGATTCGAACCTGCCGCATCGGATCGCAGCCTTTCATCAGATCCGGTCTGCTGATCAGATCGAAGGCCATCGTCAATAATGCATCGCCGGCGAGAATCGCCATCGCTTCGCCGTATACTTTATGGTTCGTCGGTTTGCCGCGACGATAGTCGTCGTTGTCCATCGACGGCAGATCGTCGTGGATCAGCGAATAGGTATGAATGAGTTCCAGCGAGCAGGCGACCGCCATGAGGCCCGGTGGAGTCTGGCCCAGCGCTTCCGCCGCGGCAATCGTCAAGATGGGCCTGATTCGCTTCCCGCCCGCCAACAGGCTGTAGCGCATGCTCTCATGTAAGGTGGTCGGTGGGGTGACAGGGGGCGGGGCAACAAGGTCCAGAAATCGGTCGACTTCGATCCGTTTCTGTTCCAGATACTCTGCGATGTTCATAGAGTCTGTTTCCTGAGCGCCCATCAACCCGGGCGGAGAGTAGCAAACGATGGGAAATGAGTCAAACGGGAGGGGTGGTCAATCGTCGATTACGCAAGTGAGCCTTGACGGAATTCCTGCATCTTCGGAGAATGTGCCGTGCTTCATCATGCGACTGCGCAACGACAAGTGGCAAACCGAGGGCTGTGGCGATACGCTGC
Organism: uncultured Nitrospira sp.; assembly: GCA_964465695.1. Taxonomy (GTDB): domain Bacteria; phylum Nitrospirota; class Nitrospiria; order Nitrospirales; family Nitrospiraceae; genus Nitrospira_D. Next base: position 2,686 of record CAYXKP010000082.1, on the reverse strand, counting down.
CAGACAGAAGGGATACGAGTGAGAAGTGGAGCTGAGGGACTGATTGTGTTCTTTATGAATCCTGGGTCAGCCAAAGAGGTACGAGGTTCCGCAGATGCGCCGGGATCAGCGTTGAGCCCTTCGCAGCTATAATGGGATTATGCCGTTCGTATAACCAATTAGTTATGCATCGAGAGCATGAAAGATGAGTGACGCCGATATTGAGGGCCACCTCAGGCGGAAATTCGAGTCCAGCCTCGAAGATCGTGTGCGACGCACAAGCGAACTCAACCACAAACGCATTATCGGCGGACATTACTTCGCCGTCGCCTCAGTTCAATGTATGGAGTTATACAGAGATGGATATATGCTAGGAAGCATCATGTGCGCGCAGGCCCTGCTCGAAGCAATCCTGAAATTCGTGGCGAACCGCAATGGACTGGAGTTTAGGAGAGAGACAGAGGATCTGCTCGGAGAGCTCGAGTCGGAGAAAATTTTAAATGAGCGAGCGATCGCCGCATCGCGGCTCGCTTGGCGTCATCGCAATGACTTCCATCACCTCAACCCTGGAATATCCGAAATGGATTTTGAGGCTAAGGCGAAGGAGTGTGTTGAAGCCATATGCGCATTAGAAGATGAGATATTCGATGCTTCTTTCGTTTCAGGAATGCTTGTGCCGCGAAACCCCCTCTACTGGGACATCCGTGCCGATGGCAAGTCACTGGGTTCCTTAGCCAGTTCGATGTATAACAATTCCTTCAAAGCTGACATGGCTAAAGCTACACGCCCTGAGGCGAGCGATCGGCCGACGCTTGCGCAGGTATCCTGAGGACCCTTTCCGATGGCTTGGAATGGCACCAGCCAACAAGCTGGATGCAGGCGACGGCAAATAACGATGCCTGGAAGGTCGGCAGTTCAAAGTCCACAAGCCGAGCCAATACAAGATGCGCTTCCCTTCGCTTGTGTTTCCGACGGTCGCCCCGCTATACTCCGACTCTTATGAGTATCCGAAAAGGCGGTGGGGAGTGGGAACCGATGACGCTTCCCGTTCAGGCGCGTTTGTGCAGAGTGTGCCGAGAAGACCTCTACCGGGACAAGACGATGCTTCGTGGAGGCTGGTCCCGGTGCACGATCTGTGACGAGTTCGTCCATTACAGTTGTCTTGCCAGCGGGAAGGTCTCCTTCTTAAAAGCGCGACCGCGGGTATGCAAAACCTGTCGTTCGGTTCAGGAGGGGACGGTTCCTCCTTCTCCCAAGAAGGATGGGGCTCCTGTGCCGGCCATATCCTGAATTCCGGTCCTTCTTTGCCTATGCTCCGGCGTCCGGGGTGAGATAGCCTTTTTTCTCACGAACTATTCAGTTTGAGAGGACCCGTGGTTCTGGCTGGGATTGAGCAAAGACGGTTCTATTCTACCCCAGTGTGATGCCTGAAAGTTATCGGGGGCAAGCCGTCTCACACTGATCGAGGCGCTCATGACGCAGATCATCCGTAGCGGGGCGTTTCTCCAACAGTGCTGGTCGGTCCATCCCCTGTGTGTCACCGTCAAACGAATGACGGATGAAAATACGGTGGTTCTCTCCTGCAGTTCCTGCAAATCTTCCCATCATCTGACGATTGCTATGGTGGTTTCGAAAGCACCCTCGGCTCAACCAGTGGCTAGAGAAGATGTGCGAGACGAGCCGTCCGCCGAGGAGTTCCTCAAGGCCTGTGTCTCCGCGCATCAGACTTCTCTGACGCTTCGTGAAATGGATGTGTTTCAGGATCTTGTGTTATTGCGCTGTGCCGACTGCCGACGACTCTACGAACTCACTATCGAATCGTTCGAAACACGCCACAGGTAGCGTGAAAATGATGCAATCTTTCCAGCGCGTTCTTTCTTCATCGCTGCGGCCTTGCCGTGAAGGCGCGTCTCGTCGTACTGGAGTCGGTCGGGTGGTGAGACGGTGTGCAGTTTCATCATCCGTGTGACCTAACTGCGTGCTATAACTGCCCAGTCTATGCTGTTCACCGACGATGAAACGGCGCTCCTCGCCGATGCGCAATTTTTTCGAAAAAAGGCTGCCATCACGACAAAAATACGAGCCTTGCTTGAGGCGACGCGTGGCGCATTGCAGCATGAGTTGGCTGGTCTGCCGCTCATCGTCCCTCCCGATTTCGATCCCACGATCCATCAGTTGGTGAAGGGCGAGCATCTGGAAGATTTCCCGTATCAATACCTGGATTGTCCCAAACATTTCTCCGGGACGAACAAGTTCACGTTCCGTACGCTGGTTTGGTGGGGACATCACGTCGTCTGCGCGCTCTTGCTGGAAGGTTCGGAGATCGGGCGATACAAGCGCCAGCTTCTCGGGCGATTTCACCAGCTGGCCGGAAGGGAACTCGAACTATCTCTGGCCCCGTCGTTATGGGAGTGGAAACGGGGAGAAGGCTATACGCTGCCGATCACCCATGACCGGAAGGCTCAAGTGGCGGCCGTGCTGGCCGAGCGATCGTTTCTCAAGATCGTTCGCTGCGTGCCCTTGGAGGATCCACGAGTACGAGACGGGCAGTTGGCCCGAATGGCATGCGAAACATTCCGGTCGCTGCACCCCGTTTTTGTCCCTTAACTTATTTATCCTAATTGTCTCTGACGCCAAACTTGGGTAGACTGTGCCGCCACTCTTTTTGAACCTTGACAGGGAGGAGCCTGTGAAGCAATCGTCATTA
>CAYXKP010000081.1:13038-18597 GCA_964465695.1 uncultured Nitrospira sp. | reverse complement strand
AGAAAAGACGGGGCGGAAGGATGCCCTCGTCATCGGCGAAGGCCTGGTCAATGGGCGCCGTGTGGTCCTCTGCGTGTTCGATTTCGGTTTCATGGGGGGCAGTATGGGGTCGGTGGTCGGGGAAAAACTCTGCCGCGCCGTCGATCGTGCGCTGGAGCTGAAGCTGCCGGTCATCCTGGTCACCGCTTCCGGAGGCGCACGGATGCAGGAAGGCATTCTCTCCCTGATGCAGATGGCCAAGACCTCGACCGCGGTCGCGAAGCTGGGCGAGGCGAAACTTCCGTTCATTTCCATCCTGTCCGATCCTACGTTCGGCGGCGTCACCGCCAGTGTGGCGATGTTGGGAGATGTCATCATTGCCGAACCGAAAGCGCTGATCGGGTTTGCGGGACCTCGTGTGATCGAGCAGACCATCAAGCAACAGTTGCCGGATCAGTTCCAACGGGCCGAGTTTCTTCTCGAACACGGCATGATCGATATGATCGTCGAGCGCAAGCGTCTCAAGGAGACGGTCGGCACCCTCGTGAATCATTTTTAGTCTTCTGCGTCCTTCCGGCTTGTTGATGAGCTACTCTTCCGTCATTGAATACCTCTACGCCCTCCAGAAGCACGGCATCAAACTGGGCTTGGAAACCATGCGGACCCTGTTGGACAGGATCGGCAACCCTCAGCGTTCACTTCGCGTGCTTCATATCGGAGGAACCAACGGCAAGGGTTCGACGGCGGCGATGGCTGCGGCGGTGCTTCAGCATTCAGGCCGGCGCGTTGGACTCTATACCTCTCCCCACCTCGTGGAATTCCGCGAGCGGATTCGTGTCAACGGGTACATGATCGCGGAACACCGAGTGGAGGAGTTGCTCGCACGCTTACGGGCCGTTCTATTCGATAACCTGGAACCGACGTTTTTTGAGATGACCACGGCGCTGGCGCTTCTTTATTTCGCCGAGTCGGAGGTCGATGTGGCCGTACTGGAAGTGGGATTGGGTGGACGGTTCGACGCCACCAACGTCGTGGAGCGACCACTGGCTTGTGCGATCACCACGATCGGCTTGGATCATCAGGAATATTTGGGAAAAACGGAGGAGGCAGTCGCGTTTGAAAAAGGGGGAATCATCAAGCCCTGTGTACCGGTGGTGATCGGACGGATGGGGCAGGAGGCCGAACAGGTTCTACGCCGGATCGCGCGGGATCGGTCGGCTCCCCTTTTGCAGCTGGGACGGGACTTTGCTATCGATGAAGTCCCCCAGGAGCGACCTACGTATCGTGGAGTGTCCCGCGTGTATGACGATCTTTCTTGTGGTCTGGCGGGGCGCCACCAGTGGGACAATGCCGCTTGTGCATTGGCACTCCTTGAAGCAGCCGGTACGGCCGGCATCGACACGGATAAGGACGCCGTTCGTATAGGTCTACGTACGGTGTCATGGGAAGGTCGATTGGAGTCGATCGATGAATACCCCACGGTCGTGCTCGACGGCGCCCACAATCCTGCCGCCGCGCATGCGCTCGCGGAGTATCTCCGCGACTTTGCCGCCACTCACCCCACGTCTCGGATTATCCTCGTGTGGGGCATGATGCGGGATAAAGATCAACGCGGTTTTATCGCTCCACTGTTGCCGTTGGTGTCCGAAATCGTGCTGACGCAGGCGGCTCTCGCGCGGTCAGCTACCGTTGAAGAACTCCGGGCAACTCTGCACGACTGGCACGGGCCGGTGCTTGAGGCGGTCCTTCCCATGGACGCGGTGACAGCGGCCAGAAGCCGAGCCATGCCTCACGATCTGATCTGTATTGCCGGATCGCTGATGCTCCTGGGGGATGTCAAGGCGGCGATGCGTGGCTGTGGGCTGTCACCGATTCGTGGCTAGTATGGCGGGTCCTCGCGCGCGGGTCCGCTGGCGGCTCTTGTTCCTCGTTACCGTTCTCTTTTCCGTTCCATCGCCCGGATCAGCGGCCGACAACCCAGTCGGTGCCGGGACCTCGCCCGCCGGATCCGCTCCTCTCGATATCGCCGCAGAGCGTATTGACTATCGGCAGGATCAAGACATTTACGAAGCAAACGGATCCGTCGTGATTCAGCAAGGGCCGATCAAGCTGACGGCCGACCATGCCACCATTCAAGCCTTGCCGGGGATTGTTACGGCGGTCGGCCACGTCCATTTGACGGATCCGCAGGCTGATGTGACGGCTGAACGGATGGAAATCAATGTCAATACTGAGGCTGGCGTGGTGACGCACGGCCAACTCTACGTTCCTTCCACAAATTCGTCGATATCCGGCCGTCTCATGCAAAGATTTTCCGAATACCACTACCGCGTCAAAGAGGGCAGCTTCACGAATTGTGATGCGCAAGACGGAGAAGTGCCGGCATGGCGCTTTCGGTTTAAGGATCTGGATATGACGCTGGGGGATACGTTGCGGTTCAAGAGCGGATGGTTCTGTGTATTAGACGTGCCGACGATCCCCCTGCCTGCGTTTTCGTATCCGATGACCAAACGACAAACCGGATTTTTGATCCCTACTCCCAGCTACGATAATCGCTTCGGATTTCACGTCAAACAAAGTTTTTTTTGGGCGATCAATCCGAGTCAAGATTTGACGGTGACGCCGTCATACTACAGCGACTTAGGGTACGGGTCCGACTTTGAGTATCGGTACGTCCTGGACAGGCGATCTCGTGGCAAGTGGTATGTGAGCTATCTGCAACAGACGCAGCTTCCGAATGTCGCCGGTATCACCGACACCGGGACGGATACCCAGAAGGCGCGTGCTGCGCTCATCGGAAACCATACGCAATATCTGACCGACACGTTGTTGCTCCGTGCCAACGCCAATTTGGTCACAGACCCCAACTATTTTCAGCAGCTGAGCAATTCAGGGATCCTGCGAGCCTTGCCGAGCACCGAATCAAACCTCCTGGCAACTCAGCGCTTGCCTTACGGCAACCTCTATCTTTTGGCACTCTATCTACAGCCGTTACAAGCCGGAGGAAAGGATACGTTCCAACGTCTTCCCGAGGCGGGCTATAGCCTTCCCTATGTCTCACTGTTCAGTTCGCCTGTCTTGTTCGGCATGGAAGGGAATTACGTAAACTTTTATCGGGACCAAGGATTTACGCTGAATAGGATCGATGTCGTACCGGGCATTTCAACGGACATCATTCATCTCGGCCATATGATCGGGATTCGACCGCAAGCGAAGTTTCGCGAGGTGTACTATACGAGAGGCGCGCAATCTGATGACACGCAACATCGAGAGACTTTTTGGTTGGGTGTGGATGCCACATCGAAAATAACACGTCGGTTCGCTCTCGCGGATGGAGGCAGCCTGTTGCATACAGTCGAACCCTCGGTCACCTACGAATATGTGCCGTCGACGAATCAATCAAACCTGATACAAATAGACCAAGTGGACGATCTCCCGAAGAAGAATCTGCTGACCTATATGCTGCGGAGCCGTGTATTGGAGTCAGGCCAGAAAAGCGCGTTCAGTTGGCTTGATCTCACGTTGGCCCAAAGCTATCGTGTCGGCGAGGTGCAGACACTGGCGCGGGAGTTCACGCCGGGCGTCGCCCCTTTCCTAGGATCGTTCACTCAGCCGCTTCAGCCGGCTACGGTGCCTATCCAAGGCAAGAAATTCTCCGATATCTGGATGCGGGCCGTGATCGGCAACAACCTGCCGACGCTGATGACGACGGCATGGTTGGATAGCCCGGTGGTCGGACGCGCGGCACAGGCATGGGCACTCCGGCCGCCGATCAACCGGTACCTGACGGTCGACGCGTTCTTCGACCCCTATCGGCCGGGGGTGAGTCAATTCAATACGGATCTTCGGTTTCAAGAAGGAACGAATTGGTATTTCGAAGTGGGACAACGGTACACGAGAGACGGCAATCGGGTCAGGCGAGGCGACGTGTGGAATCCTATTTCATTCAACGAAGTGTTTGCCCCGACGCAGGAAATTCAGTTTGTCACCATGGGCGGCGCCTTCCGCACCCCTTGGGGTTGGACATTCGGAGCCAAAGCGTACTACGACGTCAAAAAAGGAAGAAGCCCGGAGTTGGACGCAGTGGCCTTGTATCAGAACCCCTGCAGGTGTTGGTCGGTGGGATTGTATTATTTAAAGTTTCCGGATCGTGAGCAATACAGCTTCATGCTGAGTCTCACCGGGGTAGGGTGGACCGAGAGCGCGGGAACTGCCGTCATGCGGACTCTGTTGAGCCCGCTTCTGTGGGGTGAACGTGGCCTGCCTTGGGCGACCCTAGGAGGACCCTATGGTATTCCTCCGCCCCCCTCCGAGGTCGGTCCTGCGCCTGTACCGGTCGGGGTTCAAACCGTACGGTGATCCGTGTTTGACACTAAAAACAGTGGTGGGGTACGATGCCGTGACAATATGCATGAGTGATCTCAACCCTGAAGGAGGGCGCAGACGTGGCTGGTGACGCCTTGAAAGTTGAAGATTCCAGTTGGGATGCGGAAGTGATGAAAGCTTCCGAGCTTGTCATGGTTGATTTTTGGGCTGTGTGGTGCGGCCCTTGCCAAATGGTGGCTCCCATTGTCGACGAGCTGGCCAAAGAATACGCCGGCAAACTGAAGGTTCGGAAACTGAATACCGATGAAAATCCAGAGGTTGCAGGTCGTTACCAGGTGATGAGTATTCCCACCATTCTTTTCTTTAAGAACGGCCAGCCGGTCGAGAAGCTGGTGGGTGCCAGACCTAAACGCCAGTTTAAAGAAATGATTGACTCACTGCTTGCTCAGCATGCCGGGACCGCCTAGCGCTTACTCACGAGGAACTCCGGCCTTGTCCCAGATCCGCATCGCTGATCGTGGGAAAGCACAGGCTCTCGGTTTCGCCGTAGCACCTGAGCAGCATCTGTGAGTAGTGGGCCCGCGATTTCAGCGATACGGTCGGATGGCATGAGCGATGTTCGATGATCCGATGTGTCTCCTGAGTCTAGCCGAGTCTCTCTCCCATTGCAGCCATGCTCACTGAGCTGCGAATCAAGAATTTTGCAGTGATCGAGCAACTGAGTCTGATGATTGACTCAGGATTTACCGTGTTGACCGGAGAGACGGGGACCGGTAAGTCCTTGTTGATCGACGCGGTGGCCCTCCTGGTAGGCGGGCGAGCCTCAAGCGAACAGATTCGATTTGGGGAAGACGAAGCCCAGGTTGAAGCGTCGTTCGACATTCCGCCCACGCATCCCCTCCATCGGCGGCTGCGAGACCTGGAGATCTTAGGAAGGCAGGATTCTCAGCTCATCATTCGGCGCATCATTGCTCGTTCAGGGAGAAACCGCGTGTACCTGAATGGAGTATTAAGCCCGGTCCATGTGCTGGAAGAGTTTGCCGGAACGCTCATCGATATCCATGGCCAGCACGACCAGCAATCGCTCTTGTCCCATTCCGCTCAGCTCGATGTTCTGGATGCCTTCGGCCGTCTACTGGAACTGCGGTCTCAATATCGATCGACGTATCGGGATTGGACGCGTTTCCGTGAAGAACGTACCGAGCTTGCGGCCGTCCAGCAGCAGCGAGCCCAGCAGGAAGACCTGTTGCATTT
>CAYXKP010000081.1:0-13023 GCA_964465695.1 uncultured Nitrospira sp. | reverse complement strand
GTCTTGGAGAGGAAGAGTTGCTGCAAGCCGAACGCCATCGGTTGGGGTCGTCACGGCGACTGGCCGAATTGGTATCGGAAGCTCAGGAACGAATTCAGGATGATGCGCACGGCATCTTGGCAAATCTGGTGTCCATGGAGCGCGCATTAGGAGAACTCGCTCAGATTGACCCCGAGATGGGAGGTACCGTTCGATTTGCATCCGAGGCCAGGGTGCTCTTGAAGGAAGTCGCCGATTCACTTCGCGGTTACTCCGAGGGCCTGGACGCCGATCCTATGAGACTCGGTGCGATCGAAGATCGTTTGGCCGTCATCCAAAAGATGAGAAAGAAATATGGGGGGACGATCGAAGCAGTCCTGGAGACGCATAAGCGGGTGAAACAAGAACTGGAACAACTTCGGGGGGCCGACAGCGAGCTCGATCGGTATGATCGTCTCATAGAGGAGCAACATCGGAACCTTTCGGAGTTGGCGCGAGCCCTCTCCACAAGGCGAACGGACGCCGCTCAACGATTGACGAAATTGGCGGGTAAAGAGCTCAGTGCGCTGAAAATGGCGTCCGTGCGATTTCTGGTCCAAGTCACGCCGAGCGGGCCCGAGGAACTCTTCGGCCCTGATGGGGGCGATCGTGTCCAGTTTCTACTGTCGACCAATGCGGGCGAGCCTTTGAAGCCGATGTCACGTGTGGCATCCGGCGGTGAACTATCGCGCGTCATGCTGGCATTGAAGTCCGTCCTGACCGATGTCGATCATGTGCCGGTGTTAATCTTTGATGAAATCGATACGGGGGTGGGGGGAGCGGTCGCTGCCACGATCGGGAAACGGCTAAGGGAGTTGGGGCGAAACCATCAAGTGTTGTGCATCACGCATCTTCCGCAGGTCGCCTCTCAAGCCCAGCATCACTTCTCTGTTCAAAAATCAGAAGTGAAGGGACGGACGGCAGTCACGGTGTGTTCGTTGTCCGGCCTCAATCGCGAGGGCGAAATCGCGCGCATGCTCGGCGGGGAGCGCATCACGCAAACAACGAGATCTGCCGCCGCGGAGTTGATCGCCGGAGGGCATGAATAGATCAGGCGGCGGGAGCAATGTGCATGGTCGGGGGCGATACGGGCGAGTCCTTCACGACTTGCGTGAAGGAGTCAAGCAACAAGGGGTCGAAATGCGTATGCGATTGAAGCGAGATCTGACGCGTTGCCACATCCAGGGGGAGGACCACGCGTCCAGGTACGTCCGCGGTCAAGTGATCAAACGTTTGTGCGATGCCGACAATACGCGCCAGCAACGGAATATCGGCGCCTCGGAGTCCACGAGGGTAGCCTTGTCCATCCCAACGCTCGTGGTGTGATGCGACAATTTGCGTCACCTCAATCGGCAAACCCAACGGTGCAATCATCCGTGTTCCTTTGTCGGCGTGCTCCCGACAAAGGGAGGCTTCGCCGGACGGGAGGGTCTGATCTTCTGAGAACCTATACGAGGATAGACCGGCTTTCCCTATGTCATGCAAAAAGGCCCCCAGCGCCAACGATTTCTGCTCCGAGACGGTAAGATTAAGTCGACTTGCCGTCAAGGTGGCATAGAAACTTACCCGGCTCGAATGATGAAGCAGTTGCCGGTCTGTAGCTTCCAACATGTCGGACAAGAGAGGCAACAGACGCATGTCATCTTCCTGCAACGCGACCGCATCTTGTGTGTTGCCGGAGAGTGAAGCATATCCCGTCTTAATTTTGTCCCACGCTCGTGCACTCTGTTCCTCCGAGCCCCAAAGCTCCGGAAGTGTCCGAAGACAGTGACGAAGAAAGTCCAGTCGGCGCTTCTTATCCATCGTTTGCTGAATGAGGGTGGTCAGCTCGTTCACGTTAAAAGGCTTAAGCAGATAGCCCGCAGCACCGTGGCGGATACCCTCCATGGCGGACTTCAGGCTTCCGTATCCTGTAACGATAATGATCTCCACGTCGGGTCGATGGTGCTTTATGTCTCTGAGGAGATCGAGTCCGTGACGATCCGGGAGCCTTTGATCGAGAGTGATGAGGTCAATGGATTCCTGATTGATGATGTCGAGGGCAGTTTTGGCGTTTTCCGCTGAGCAAACATTGTAAAGGCTGCGAAGTATCACTTTAAGGGCATCACGTGGCCCCGCTTCATCATCGATTACGAGTACGGTGGGTTGTGTTTCTACGTGATGTGAATCCGTCACCATGCTGATTGCTTACTCCAATCCGGGCCCTTTATAAAGCAATTTTCATTCCATTTCAAGTGGTTACGATGAGTTTCAATATAAAGTGGTGTTGGGCTGGATGAGCAACTATACGTAGTCTACAAAATGATAGGTATCCTATCTTATTGGAAGAGCGGGAAGATAGTGTATGAAAAAGTGTGACAATCCCGCTCTAAAGTGTGTCATTCTTGCAGTGGTTCGTCAGACTCTTTGACGCTGGAATTGTCGGGGCGGCCGATGCCGAGAGAGTCCATTCGGTATTTCAGCATCCGGCGACTGATTCCCAATAGATTCGCTGCATGTGTCTGCACGTAATTGGTCCGCTTCAATGCATCAAGGATAATCTCTCGTTCAAACTCCATTACGGCTTTTTCGAGCGACATGCGACCGGCCAGGGTATCGTCTCGGAGCGATGTTGAACGAGAATCATTCTTGATCAGCGTCGGCAAGTGCTCCGGAGTGATTTGCGCAGCATGTTGAGACCAGATGAACGCTTGCTCGACGAAGTTTTCGAGCTCGCGAACGTTTCCCGGCCAAGAATAACGAGTCAAAAGCTCCAATGCGTCTTTCCCGAACTCGATGTGGGGACGTCGATCTTCTTCCAGCCGTTTCTCGAGGAAATGTTTGGCCAGGAGGGGAATATCCTCACCGCGTTCACGGAGTGGGGGGAGGAAGAGCGCGATGACGTTGATGCGGTAGTAGAGGTCTTCTCGAAACTGCCCTTTTCGCACCAGGTCGTCAAGATTCTTGTTCGTCGCGGCCACGATGCGTACATCGACCTTGATCGGCTGAACACCGCCGATTCTGGTAAATTCGCGCTCTTGAATGACACGCAGGAGCTTAGCCTGCGTGACGGGACTGAGGTCGCCGATTTCGTCCAGGAACAAGGTTCCGGTGTTTGCCAATTCGAACTGTCCTACACGTCGAGCTGTGGCATCCGTAAAGGACCCCTTTTCATGGCCGAAGAGTTCGCTTTCAATGAGTGTTTCAGGCAAAGCTGCGCAGTTCAATGCGATGAAGGGGCGCTCCCGTCGGGAACTGTTGTAGTGCAACGCTCTCGCTACCAATTCCTTTCCCGTACCGCTTTCTCCCGTAATGAGCACGGTGGTGCGGCTGTCGGCGACTTGCTCGATTTTTGAGTAGATCTCCTGCATGCCTTGGCTCTTGCCGATCAGATTATGGAAGGCATAGCGCTGGACGACCTGTGCGCGCAACTGCTTGACCTCTCGTTCCAGTTCGGAGGAGTTCAGGGCTCTGTCGATGACGATACGGAGTTCATCCACGTCGAACGGTTTTGAGAGATAGTCGGCGGCGCCGAGCTTCATGGCGTCGACGGCGGTTTTCACAGATTTGGTGCCTGTCAGCATAATAACAGGAGTGATTTTGCTTTCCATGCGAAGTGTTTGAAGCACTGCAAGGCCATCGGTTCCAGGGAGAATAACGTCGAGGAGGATGAGATCGGGCTCATCCTTCCGGAATACATCGAGTCCTTCGTGCCCATCACCGGCTTGGAGAATGTCATAGAGAGGTTCGAGCACCATCTTGAGAGAGGCGCGGACTCTGGGGTCGTCATCGATCAGCAGGACCCGTTTCCTAATGATAGAGCTTTCCACGAAGCGCTCCTTGTGTTCTAACCCTGGTGGGACGGAAGGTTGATGCGAAAGATTGTCCCGATTCCTTCCGTACTCTGAACGTGAATTTCTCCTCGATGCTCCTTAATGATCTGATGAACGATAGTCAGTCCCAACCCAGTTCCTTCGTTTACGGTGCTCGTATGTTTGGTGGTAAAGAACGGGTCGAAGATGTGGTCAAGATTTTCGGGTGGGATGCCGTGTCCCGTGTCTTCTACGTCTATCTGAGTCCAAACGTTCCCGTCCCCTCGTCGGAGCCTAGCGGTCCGTACTCGGAGGATTCCGTTGTTTTCGCCGATGGCATCCATCGCATTAAGGAGAAGGTTCAAAAGGACCTGTTTGATTTGTTGCCGATCTAACATGCCACGAGGAACTTCCGGCGACAAATCTTTTTCAATCCTGATCCCACGGCTGTCGGCCTTGACTTGGATGAAATACAGACATGAGGAAACGATTTCATTCAGATCTTCATCGGTCAACCGGGGTTCCATGTACCGAGCGTAGTCCAGAATCTCCTGAATCAATCGTTCGATGCGATTGACGTCCTCGAGTACAATCCGGCTGAATTCACCGATAAATTGACTGTCATCCCTCCGGTCGGGAGCCAGCTGAATGAAGGTCTTGATCGACGTTAAAGGATTTCGAATTTCATGAGCGAAACCTCCGGCAATGGTTTCCAAAGAACGTAATCGATCGGTTCGTCGCATGAGGGCTTGAGACTGCCGGAGATCCTCGTACAGCAGGAAAGAGTCGAGCGCGTTGGCGGCATTCTGCGCCATGGCAGCCAAGAGCTCCATAGTGTGGGCGGAGATGGCGGTCGTTTCGCTCTTGGATTGGAGTAATACGAAGGCGATCAACCTTCCGCGATTGAGCAGCGGAATGGCCAGGGCGATTGGAAACGTGGTGAGCAGGGCGCCCGTCGCATTGTCCGACGATACCCCATGTAGGGTATCAGTTAACGCGGACGAATCGAGGATGTCTCGGTGATGAGTCAGTTGCTGAACAAGAGGATGAGTAAGAGAAACGACGGGTGATATTGCTCTCGAAAAGGTCTGAGTAGGTGACGCTACCAGACAAAAACGTTCCCGCTCGCGATCCAGCAGATAAAGAATCCCTTCCGAATGGCGGGACACTTCAGAAAAGCCGGAAAGGATGCACTCCGCGACGGTGGGGAGACTCGTCTGGTTTCCCATGTCCCGTGCGAACCTCGTGAGTCGTTGCAATGATGCCGTGCCCGATTCAAAAGGGTCTGACTGCGGACCCATACGATTCATCATGGACGTGGTTATGCGAGATCTTATGCGCCCGCGCAGTGGTGAAAAAGTGGTCTACGTATCATCACTAGGTTGAAAGTATACACCCGAGGATCTGTTTCATCCAGCGTATTTGGTCTTCCGGACAATAGCGAGGAGCAGTTGGTTGTCGAGGATGGAGAAAAGCCGGATGGAGCCGGCGCCTGCGTGGCTCAGCAGACTGGCCAACTCATCGCGTTCATAGTTATGCAGTAAGCCATGCCGGATGGCTTCATGTAAGCGACCGAGATAGTGAAGGGCGGTCTGGGCGGAAGAACCGAATTCATCATGAGCCGCTGCGCGCAGGTGGCGGCGAAACAGCGTCGAGAGATCGGTGTGCGGTTGGAAGCAGGTTAGCACGGCCGTCCCATCCGGATGCAAGACTCGGAGCACCTGTCTAAGACAATGGAGAGGGGAGGGAGTAAAGGACAGCGAGAGGTGGAAGACTACGCGCTCAATCGACCCATCAGAGAAAGGAAGAGGCACATTCCAGTCTGTCAGCATCCAGCTTGTCGTTACCAATCGGTCGATTGGCACCAAGGCCGCGAGTGTGCCGGGCAGTTCCCTCGTGAATGTATGCGTCTGCTCTTCTGCGAGTCTAAGCGATTCATGCGACTGGTCCAGTCCGATATAACGGAGGGGGACAGCCGTCCGTCCTGGTTGATGCGCCGACCGATACGCCTGATTGGTAAGCATGAGACGGACGAAGTTTCTTTGGCCGCAGCCGATATCGAGTACGGTCATGCCGGGCTCAAAAGGGAGGAGCCTACGATACAGTTCCTCGGTCAAGGCTGAATAATCCGGCAAGTTTTCGAGTTGAGGCAGATGGGCCAGGTGAGCTCCCCATAACGCGCTACGGGTGGCCTGTGAGACGTGATAGCGAATGCGGATGCGCTCCTGCTCCAACTGCCGTTGCCGATGGACATCGTGTAGGTTCGGTTCCCCGGTCTGAGCCGAGGGAAGCGCACCGATCAGGGAAGTTGAGATTAGTTCCAAGATCCTCTTGAAGGTTGTGGTCCGGCGGTCGTCGTTGGCGCCGAATTCTCCAGCCGCGTCGGCCGGCAGCGACACAATGGGTGAGGCGATTCCCATGGCGGCGAGCGAATGATATTGAGGACCGAAGATACGCTCGATGGGACGGGCTTTTCGGGGAGAGACCAGGATGACCGGTGGAGTGACCAGTTCAGCCAAGTCGGCTTGAGATGACGCCAACTCGACATAGTCTCCTGTGATGGCATCGTCGACAAACTTGTCGAAGTTGACATTGAGGCCCCACAGATTGGCGACGCCCCGTCGGTGACCTTGCCGGTGCATTTCGATGACATTGGGACGATCGACGGTGGAAACGGCGGTTTCAATGTCGAGCACGGGATTCAACAAGAAAAGCCTATCCGCTGAAGTGTTCCGCGCCGCGGCTTTCACTGCCACACGCGCGGCAACGTCCTCGGCGAGGAGAGCCACCGGAGCGATAGGCCAGGTGGCATGGACAAATGCCAAAACACTCTGAAGATCAGTGAGCATGTGGCGCAATGTGGTGTGTACGACGTTGCCCTCGCTTTGGCCGACATGATTCGAGTGGTCATAGCGAAGCACGCGTAAACGGTTGGCGGCGAGGTAAAACGAAAGTGGTAGATAATCGGTTTGGGTCGATCCGAATCCGGGAATAACGATGACGATCGGATTGTCGGATGAAATCTGATGGCGCGGATGATCTGCAGTCACCGCAATGGTCTGGTGGTACATGTTCCGGCATTCCCATCGGTCGCTCATGATCAATGGTCGGCCGTCTTGATTTGCCACTTCTATGGACGAACCGATGTGTTGGGCTAACACGCGGTTGACGTCTCGTTCGCTGGCCGGCGTCAGCTGGGAAAAGCGGATGCCAGTGCGTTGTTTGGACTGTGTCGGACCGGATGGAAGCTCGGATGAGACGGTGGGATCCAAGGCGCGGTGAATAATTCTTCCTGATAGGATCACTTCAGGCGCTTCCGGCTTCTGTATCCTTCGCTGATCACGGACATCGGTCGAGGAAAAATGAAGCGTCAGCACTTCATCCGTCATTTTCGGAAAGGGGGCCGTTTGTATGCATGCACCCCCTCGGCTGAAGTCGACCGCGATGCCCGACAAACCTTTGACAGCAACGTCAGTCGTTTCGATACGGACCGGCAACGCAACTCGAACTCTCAAGGTCTCTCGAAGGTCTGTGCCTCGAAGGTCATCTTCGGTGAAAGCCTCTACAAGGTCTCCTGTCCTATCGATCGGTGGAAATTGAGCTTCGACCGATATGGCGAATGCCTGTACTCGTGCCGCCTCAATAAATGAGGTAAGAATCCTCTGTCGGCTCTCGTCAATCGCGGTGAACTCAAGCGCAAGCCGGGACGTCCGCCGCTCGGCGCCGGCCTGCCGGGAAATTTGTCCACGATCATGCGCGATGGCATCCAGTTCCAAGATACTGACGGCTGTCTTAATAAGCAGGTAGACAGGCTGTTGTTCCAATGATGGGAGCACACCCTCCACTTCCAATGACGCTCCGCCGGGACTCAGATAAGTCATGACCCCTTCGTGCAGCGCATTGCCGATCGTAACGCCGGCCGGCAGGTCCACATTGGTCCGAACGCGTTTACGACGGTCGGGTGCAGGCTCCGTTGGCTGCTCAAGGAGCAGGGAGCGAGTGGTTGGCAAGGTGTTCGTCGAAGCGTGATGAATTCCCTCGGTTGGATGTTCTCCCACACCGCCTGCCGAAGAAACGACGGGGCCTACAGGCGTCGCGAAACTGTTCTGCAATGGGGCTTGTTCTGCCGGAATCCATACCTTGATCGATAAGAATCCGCCGACCGGCGCCAGAAAGTCCCAACGGCCTCCGAGTCGTTTGATTAAGGCATAGGCCTCAAAGAGGTCGCTGGAAGTCTGCGGGGGCGGCTCCTCCACCGTGGCAATCATGTCTGTTTCTTGGATGTGGATGACGAACTCGGCGGCAGTCGTTCGCGGGATGAACGATGATGCCTCTGCGGCGGCCTTGTCCTGAACGATTATACTGGTATTGATTCGTAATCGATGACGGCTTCCGATAGCGGCCATATAGCGTCGGGCATGTGAGAGGAGAATGCGCAGGAGATTCATCAGTACGTCTGAGCTTCCCATGAAAGGCGGAAGGTCCGGCCCGTACGCCCGTTCAATCCAATCGTTGTGCGCATGGGAAGATGCCACATCGGCCAGCACGGTATCGATGACGTGGTTGATGGTATCCCGACGGATGCCAATGTCTGTCGTGGTCTGGACGAGTTCTTTCCCCAGATGGGCGGCCTCTGCGGCATATGTCGCCAGCGAGTCTGCTTGTTCGATCAGATGAGCGTCGCGGATGGTTTTGAGCAGGAGTTGGGATTGGGCATAAATCGCGTTGTGAGGAGCGTGCAAATTTTTTGACAGGGTCGAAAGGCGCCGTGCGATGGCAAGAAGCCGATCGGATTCACGAAGTTGATGCTCAAGCTGATCTATGGTTTTCGTTTGCCGGTGGTGTTGCGAGGTATCGTGCAACAAGCCGATCGTTCCGAGATACCGGTGATTGAAGTCGTAGAGGCCTCGCGCACTGATCTCGGCTCTGATTCGAGCAAGGGTTGCTTTGTCAGGGGCCGTCTTTCTGATAAGATCGATCTCTATCCGCCGGGTGGCTCGCGTCCCCGTCCTGCGGTCGTTGAAACGATGCCGCGCGCGATCTAGCTGATCCGGAGGTACGACGGCGGAGTAAGGAGTCCCGACCAATTCGTCTTGTGCGTAGCCCAACATTTCAGCGGCGAGCGGGCTTACATGCATGAATCGTCCTTCCGCGTCCAGTTCGTATAATCCATCGCCGAGTATCTCGATGAGACGGCCGTGGCGTTCCTGCGTCCGTTTGAGTGTCATACGGACGGCGCGTGTTTCGAGCGCCCCTTTTGTGTACGACACCAATTCGCTCAGGAAACCCGGTGATCTCTTGTAGAGGAGAAAATCGGCGCCGTTCTGAAGGGCTTTCACGGCGGTAGGGAGGTCGCTATGGTTGGTTTGCAGCACGAGCGTGGCGTAGGGGGCAAGCCGACGCAATTCTGCGAAAACCGGCGCAGGACGCGGCGTGAGTAAACCCTCGTCGATGAGGATAAGCTGCCACGAAGCCCGCTGTCCCCACTGAAGCGCTTCTTCCATGGTGTAGACGGCTTCAACGCGACAGCCGGGAAAGAAACTTCGGAGGTTGAGCGTAACGAGTTTGATTTCTTCGGCGATGGAGCTGACGAGAAGGATGGTAACAGGCTCACTCTCCGGCATGGCACGATTCCCGTGTTTCTCGGCAAGCCTGCTGTCAGAGGTCAACCAACACGGCTGCAGCCTATTGGCCGCCGCGTGTCAATCAACCAACTCCGCTCGAAACATGCTTGGTGCTTCAGCGCAGACCGTGTGACTTGATACCACAAGTGGCGGCGAGAAACCCAGACTGGAGGCGGATTCTTTCGTAGGGGACCGTGGCAGGGCTATTCGAATGAACAATTTTGACCGCTCGTAGGCCTGTCGGAGGGAATCGGCCGGCAGGCCTACGAGGTGAGATATCAGTAAGCGGCGGCAGTCTTACCTTGCTCCGGGCAGGCTCCAGGCGTCATATAAAGCAGATAATTGCCCATGCCATGTTGGGGTTCAGCGTTCTGTAGAGAGTGATGGTAAACCATCACCATCTCATAGTCTTCGTCTTTGGAGATAGGGAATCCCTGGCCGTCTTTATAGACTTGATGAGGGAGGAATTCACGAAGCGTTCCATCCCGCTCCACATCCGGCACGGTCCGGAGAAGGGTCTGCTTCTTGGTCTTATTCTCCAAGGCGATCAGGAGCAGTTCGTCGTGGCCGTGCGGATACGCGTATTTGACACAGCCATCCATACTAAACTTCAGTGGAGCCGTACGGACTTGAACACCAGGCCCGATTTCGATCCCTTCATCCGTCTGATCCGCGGGCCGATCACCGAACTTGGTGAAACAGACGATGTTGACACCGACCTGGTAGATATCCATCGCCTTGATGGGTTTAGACTTCGGGGCAAAGTGCATCGTGAACGTGGCGATCACGTTTTTGGTCGGAGGAGCACCGTGATAGAATGCCACGACCGTCATTAACTTATCGTTCTTCTCAAGTTTGACGCCGTATCCCTCTGGGAATTGCGTCTCCGACATTTCAACTCCAGCCCCACCGAAGAAGAGCGGTTCACCTGGGCAGGACACACTGGGTTTGGTGTTGTTGATCATCAAAATATGATGCAGGTAGTTTCTCGGTAATTCCTTCCCATCGACCGTAGTAAGAGCTGACTTGAAACCGACCAAGTACTTATCTTCAGGCAGCTGGAAGTTGAACCGAGGCATCGAGTCGCCCATATCGCCTTCCCCATGGCCGGTCGGAAGATCGATGGGACCGAAGGTCAGAGTCGCGGTGTTCTCTCCATAGGTGATCGTTGAGCCTACGTGCTTTTTCAACGTAGGAACCGCATGGTGATCATGGCCTCCGTCGGCATAGGCTGACGAGGCGAGGAAAAAGGAAACGATCAGAAGAACGAGGGATTTGCTCATAGAACCTCCCGCAGGAAAATGAAGAGACAAGTGGTGATGCTGGACCGGACTCCGATTTGGATGGTATGACGAAGAGGGTTGAACTGAATCATTGGGCGCTGGCTGGTGAGGATGTCACCTTCTTCCAGTGGTAGGTGCCGCCGTGTTCCTTCGGCGGAATGTTTTTTCTCGTGTCGACTCGCGTGTACCACCAGATTCCCTTTGCCTGTGTGCCGTCTTCCGACAGGAGCACCTCAAACCCGCCTTCGCGATCGTTGCCGGGCTGGTGCCACGTGCCTTGCCACAATCGGTTTTCGATTTTTGTCGTGACGAACCGTCCGCCCTGTTGCGTGTAGGGACCGTTCCCATTCTTGTCCAGCGTCGCCTTGTATCGTTTTTCGTCTTCCACTTCGAGAATATCCCATTCCCCGCTCACATCCGGCACGGCGGCCGCATTGGTGACGAGTTTTTGCGATCCGGCAGGCATCGACGGCGATGCAAGAGGCCCTCCAGGCTGAGCGGATCGAAACGACTCGTGCCAGGATAATAACTGCCACCGGCCGGCACGGCGCTCGAGGACGCCGGTTTCTCTTAGGGGGAGTACCGTCCGTTTTACTGCTGATCCCTCTCCGACATAGCGGGTATAGTCAAGTTCCATCGTAAACCAGGCCAGGTCGCCTTTCGTCCAAACTTTGAGCTCCGTAATCGGGATCTCAATCTTCTGAGTGTTCGCGAATTCTTCGCGCATTTCACGTTCAAACTCCGGCCATCCCACGTATTTGCGGCCCCCCACCGAGTAACTGACGATGTCGGCATCATGGGCCATGAGGTGAGAAAGCGTCGGGAGGTCTTTTTCTGCATTAGCCCGGACCATTTGACGAATGGCCGTTTCCGGGTCGGAAGGGTCACCGGCGTTCGCAACGGCAGTCAAGCCGATGAGAAGGAGCAGACTCCCACACACCAGCGATCTCCGACGAAGCATCAACGTCTCCATGGCGCTCACAAGGTGGAAATGAGCAGGAAAGCTACACGGCCTGACGGGCTATGTCAATAACGAAGTAGAATCAGGAGGAACGTGGAGCGACCACCACCACCGTGACATTGTCTTCTCCCCCGCGGTCGAGCGCTGCGGCGACGAGACGGTTGCAAACTTGATCCGGGTTGAGCTCGCCCGCAGCCAACAGGGCTCGGATATCGTCGTCCTCCAACATCTTGGTCAAACCGTCCGAGCAGAGCAGGACGAGGTCCTTGGGCAGGATGGGATAAGCCGTAATCGTCGGGTGCACGGTCGATCCTACCCCCAAGGCACGCGTCAATACGTGCCGTTCCGGATGAGTTTTCGCCGATTCTGCCGTGAGAATGCCGCGCTCCAGGTATTTTTCGATCAACGTATGGTCTTTGGTCAAAGGGGTAAGTGTGCCGGACCGAAATCGATAGGCACGACTGTCGCCGACATGAGCCAGGTAAGCGATCGGGGCGGGAGCGGAGACGATTGCCAGCAACACGAGGGTCGTGCCCATCCCTTTCAGCTTGGATTTCGATCGAGCCCGATTGAGGATCGCTTCGTGCGCTCGGCTGATCAGGCCCGTCAACACGTCGACGGGAGAGGGATCACTGTTACCAAGCAAGCGGCTCGATGCTGCTGCTTCAGCTTGCACGGTTGCGATGGCCGTCTGAGCGGCGATTTCTCCACCCACATGACCACCCATTCCATCCGCGACGGCCCAGATTCCAGCTTCATCGATGACAGCGAACGCATCCTGATTGACGGTGCGCACCAGTCCGATTTCGCTTCGACCGATGCCAATCCAGGTGCTCATTGGCAAAAAGCGCTGATTGTGGTGTGGCGGTCAATTCCCATTGCTTGTTCGATGTGCTTCAGTCCTCCGTGTAACGCCGGTCGGCGGGCGGCAAAACAAAGGTCGAAGTGCAACGTCGGGAGTCGGAGTTGAGGAAACTTAGCACAAAGATAAGGAACGTCGAAGACGGATCCAAAAAAAACGTCACGAGCAGCATACAGCGATCGAACTCCTCCTGCAACCGCTCTGTCGTCAGATTCTCGCCACGAACCAGGCTCGTCGTCCGCCCTTCGCGATGGAGACCAACGACGGTCACCTCTCCCGATGCGGGCGAGGCGCCGGTCGTTTCGATATCGAGATAAACCGTCCGCGATCGGCAGATCTGGTACAGCCGCCAATGTTCTCGGCGTGGCAGACGCGAGCCTTACATATGAACCTGTGAACCTGTCCATTTTCCGTCAACGCTTGCGCCTCTCGGAGCGCTTCATCGTACCAGGACTTGCGTTGCTGGGAGAGGCCGGCTATGGAC
>CAYXKP010000080.1:0-18979 GCA_964465695.1 uncultured Nitrospira sp. | reverse complement strand
ATTTCCCCATGTAATGCAGGTGAGGACCGGTGGATAGCCCCGAACTCCCGACGAGTGCAATGACATCGCCACGCTCGACTCTCTGACCTTCCTTCACCAAAGCCTTCGCAAGGTGCCCATAGAGAGTTTCAACTCCAAATCCATGATCTACACGGACGATATTTCCGAGCTTCGGATCATATCCAATAGATGTAATCCGCCCCTGAGCAGGAGCATGAACCGGAGTATTTGGCGCGGCACCGATATCTAAGCCATCATGCCAGGCAGGCTTCTCCGTGAAAGGAGAAATTCGCGGACCAAATCCCGACGTCACCCAGCCCTTTACCGGCCAAATAGACGGTGTCGAGGCCCAGCGAGACGAACGCTGTTCGGCTGCTTGTGATAATTCGTCCAGAATGCGTTCCTGCGCGGTTGCTTGCTTTAAAAGCCACTCCAGACCTTCTTTCACTGATGCAACGGCCTGGAGACTATCTCGAGATGTCTCTATACCAACCCCTGAAGAAGAATGTTCCGCGTCGCCTTCGGTTAGTTGGCTTACGGTATTCGAGGAGAGCTTAAGTTCGTTTCCGCCGGGTATCGCGCTTCCATCTTCCGAAATCGGCACCTCTTCTCCACCTCTGCCGTTTGACATATCCCCCGTCTTTGGAACTTCTATACCCAGCATGACTCGAAGCCTTTGATTGACCTCATTCATCGCGCCAAGACGCTTCTTAAGGTCATCAATCGCGCTTGAGAATGCCGCCGTCTGCTCCCGCGCACTCATAGCTTCAGCACGGAAAGCCGCCAACTCCCACACCTCTCCCGTTCTAATGACATAGTGTGAAACTACGAGAAGGTCGGCAAGGATGACCAGGCCAACACAGACCAGCAATCGGCGAAGGAGTTTTTTCGAAAAGCTAAAACGAATAGGTTTTGCAGTGGATCCTCTGAACACCACAACGGTGTAGGCATCGCCGTCTTGAATATTGGTCTGGCTCATATCCGTCGTCTCCCAACCATAATACCCACCCGGTAGTTGCCAATTGGGTTCATAGGCTTAGTCCTAAGGATAGTGGTTCGATGATGTAGTTTCAACCACATTATCTAGGAGGTCTCCCGGCAGACCCACTCAAGATAAGGGTGAAACCCATTACTCACAGGAATTGCTAGTATTTCCGGCACCTTGTATGAATGAATTTTCCGTATTGTTTCTTCAAGGGAGTGGAATTTATCAGAGGTAGTCTTGATCAGCAGAAGCGATTCTTCGTCGTTCATCAACTTTCCATCCCACCAGTAGGTTGAACGCACGGTTGGAATCGTGGAAGCGCAGGCAGCGAGGCGAGCCCCCACTACTTGGTCGGCAATCTTAACCGCTTCATCTTTGCTTGCTGCTGTCACCATGACAATCACGACATGGATTGGTTCAGTCTCCATAGGAGGCCAGAATACCCAAGCCCGCCTCTACAATCAACATGACATCCTCTCGGCGCGGCCGGTTACTCTGTCGCTGGCTGAGAGAGGAGCAACATCTATGCCTGGTCAATAAAGGCTTATAATTGATATTCATATTTTTCAATGGCTTATGAATTCAAATGATGAGGAATGCGGCTCTGAGATGGCCGACTGCGTAGGGAACATGGCAGTCAAACAATTTTTGGGACACAATGTTCAAAACAGACCTTTATCAACCATTGCATAACTGTGCAAATGTGGTCAAAAGACAACTCTTATATCTTTACCTTTCCTATCTTTGCTATCTCCGAGAAGTAATAGGCAAATGTCTTCATTCCTCCCGAAGCCTGGCCCCAGTCGTAATATTCGTTAGGTGCGTGATATCCATGCTCAGGCAAACTCAAACCTATGAAAAGGATCGGTACTTTCCAGGTATTCTGCATTGCAACCACAGCACCAATGGATCCTCCTTCACGCACAAACACCGGAGCTTTACCAAACCCTGCTTTTACGGCGCGCTTCACACAATCCACATAAGGTCCTTCAAAACTACCTTTAAATGGATGAAGCATACCCGCTTTCTCTACCTTCACATCCGGATTTACCTTTGCTACATGCTTTTTCAACAGAGCAAACACTTTTTCAGGTACCTGGCCTGGGACGAGGCGCATACTGACCTTGAGCTCCGCATGCCCGGGCACAACTGTCTTAACACCCTGTCCGTGGTATCCGCCGCTGAGGCCATGAATTTCAAAGGTCGGAGATGCCCAGATCCGCCGCATGATTTCTGCAGGGTCTTGTACTCGAAGCGACCGAAATCCATAAGCTTCCTTAAAACGTTTCACTTCAAATCCTGCTCGAAGGAAACCTTTGATCTCACTTGTTGTAGGCTCAACCACATCGTCATAGAAACCAGGGATCTTCACTTTGCCAGTCTTGGCATCAACACAGACCCCCGCCACCTCCATCAATTCGGCCAGCGGATTACGAGCTGCTCCTCCTGTCACACCAGAATGAGCGTCTTTTTCCCCTGTGCGCAGGATCAGACGAGCGCCGAGGAGACCACGCAGGCCGTATGGCACCGCAGGTCGCCCCTTGGCAATCCATATCGTATCCGAAACGACCACGGAATCCGGTCGTGGAATCACACCCGGGGTTCTAAGTCCGGCGGAGAAGTTCGGACTCCCGATCTCCTCTTCAAGTTCCCACAAGAATTGAATGTTGATCGGCCAGCCTTGTTCAATCGCATATCGAGCACCCAACATCGCCGTGAGGGCCGGCCCCTTGTCATCGGTCGCTCCCCGCCCCCGATAAATACCGTTTTCGTTCTGAAAGGCAAATGGCGGCCGTCTCCATTCCGGTTCCTGCGCGGGCTGCACATCTAGATGATTGTAGATCGTAACGGTGGGATATTCGGCTCCCGTTATCCACCCGCCGGAAACGATAGGGTACCCAGCAGTCTCTATCACCTGAACCTTGGCATTCATCTCGGTCAAGTAGTGCCTCGCAAGGTCAGCCATGCGTCGCATATCGCCGGAACGGGATGAATCCATACTGATCGACGGCACCTCCACCATCTGTCCCAAAAGATCCTCAAACCTCGGCCGTGACTCCTTTACAAAGTTCTTCAGTCGCCGCTCATTCACCATATGAGTGATCTCCTTGGCGAAAAAGTGGGGATTATAGCGATCATATCTCGCAAGAGAAAGCAGGTCCGGTGTTTCACACCTTAGAATGATGCTAGGATGCTTTTCATCCGCCATGACTGCCTCGGCTCGAATCGTCACTCATCTCGTCGTTGTTCTGCTCACGATTATAGGCGTGAACACACAGAGACAAGTCTGGGCAGAAGAACCAACCAACGTCCATCAAATTCTGGAAGACCCGCGAGCGTATCACCTTCGGCACGCCACCTTGCGGGGCATTGTGCGAGATGTGCAGCCGCTTGCTCCCTATACACTTGCCAACGGCGATAACTGCTACGGTGCGTACTTGTTCCGTCTTGAGGACGGTGAGGCTACAATTCCAGTGGCCGTGTTAGGCATTTGTGGTAGACCACTTGTCCGCGATCCGGAAGTCGAAGATGGAGAACAAGTGGAAGTGAGTGCCACGATTCAGGCCCCTAGTCACGGAGGGTCCTATCTCAGCTTCAAAGGGTTGAAAACAGTGACTGAACAAGAAAGTGTTGTGCAGGCCGTCGCCGATCGTATTCTTCCAATTGTGGAATAGGATCGCCTCGGTCGAGGCCCGAAAAGCTATGCATGGAAATTCGGGCTGCAAGATTGGCTCGTATCGCCCAACTATCTTCTTCGTAGCGAAAGGCGAAAAGAGCGTCTGATGCAAGAACTCAAGACCATCTGGTCGCTGATATTTCTTTTGTTAACCGGCTGTGCGAGCAGCCAAGGATTCGATCGGACTGCCATGATAGAAGGCCTTCATCTCGATGCCACGCAAGGCCAAAATGATCATCCACTCGTAAATCGAGGTCCCAACCTTTCTCTACCGTTTCGCCTTGGAGTCTTTTTCGCAGATCACGATTTCCCAACTAGACAGTCCGTCCGAAAAGTAGAGTGGCTGAGTACGGATCGTGATCTAGTTCTCCGCCAGCTGGCCCCATTGCATAATGAACAGATACTAGAGAGCACCTTCGTGTTGCTGGACGCCACGTTGCGCAGAGAGAATATCCATGAGATCAGACAGGCCGGAGGGAGGTATGGCGCTGACGTGGTCTTGATTGTTGATGGAACCGCCGCTGTCGATCGGTATAACAACCGCTATGCCTGGTTGTATCCGACCTTACTGGGCGTCTACCTCGCTCCCGGCACCGAAAGCAACGCGCTGGTCATGGCCGCCGGAAGCTTGTGGGCGGTACGCTCCGAATGGCACGCTCCCATCCAGGCAGTCGAAAGGGTATCGAAGTCCGTCGGTCCGGCGGTCTTCGTCGACGACACTCTCGTCATGAGGCAGGCGAAGGAAGCCGCGATCGATGCATTGAGTGAGCGCGTCGCCGAACAGCTGCGGCTCCTGAAAGAAGAACGTCCACACGCGAAAATTCTCTCACGGTGAATCGAAGCTCAAGAGAACTCCGAGTAACAAGAGGTGTTGTCCCGGCACGAGACCGACCACACCGGGGCGGATGTCGCCGTTCTTGAAGAACCCTCCTCCGACTCCCGTGGATTCGTCGTAACGGTGTTCGACCCGCACGATCGTGTTCGTCCATTTGTACGGGAACTTGTACTCGACCGTAGAGGTGATGGCCTTGACGAACTGCTCTGCTCCAGTCCATCGACCATTCCGATCCCAATAAAACTCGGGGCGCAACGCCACCGACCACGGGCCTCCGATGTGCCACCTCACTACCAGGTTTCCGCCCATAACGAACGCTCGGGGATTGTTCGGCCGATAAGCAATATTTTCGGTTCCGATATCGAAGGACGCCGCTACCGCCAGGTCGTCGCTTTTCCATTCCACAATGTGATTGCCGTACAAACGCCAGAACTCCAACGATGTTTCTGTTTGTTCAGGCCCTCCGTAAAGCGTTTGGGCAAATGTTAACCTCGGCGTAGCTTTCCACGCCCATCTTCCACCATAGCTCGGGAGATCGTTCGGATGCGCCAGATGATAGTAGCTATTCACGATGAAGGCGGCAATGATGAAGTCGGCGCTCACAGGATATTGTGCGTTCACTCCGAACATCATGTAGGGTGTGTTGTCCGCGATCCACGATCGCGTATAGTTGGCGTTGTCTTTTGCATAGAGAGATTCGTAGCCCATCAGACTGTTGAATAGGCCGGCGGTGACGGTCAGCCCTTTACCGATCGGCGCGAAGTACGTCACATTCGCGCGATGGATGTGCCTGAGCACATCCGAGCCATCGACTCGTCTTTCACCCACCAAAAACGCGAACTCTTCCGAGTCCCTTCCCCCTTGAAAGCCGAGTTCCATCCCCCAGCGTGAGGATTCTGTGGCATTCTTGCGCACATAGGCCAACCCCATGTTTGGTGAAAGCTCGTTATGATGGGATGCCGTAGCACGGCTTCGCCAGAGGTGGTTGTCGGGAAAGTTGAAATTTCCGACATACCCGACATCTACATAGGCACCGTAGTGCCAATCTGGCACAACAGCCTCCGTAGAATGGGTTACACTAAGCACGGTTGCAGTAGTTTCCCTCAACTGGTGACTGAATTCTTGCGCTTTACCGCCAGTGGGCGTAACCAACAATACCCAAGCGTTCACTAGCCAAAGGCAGTGAACAGGTTTACGCCATCGACCTTGTCGGCAGATGACCTTCACATATACCGGGAATAAATGGCCAGCCTCTGCCAGCCTCATTTCGACCTCAAAAACAGGATGGATTCACGTTCGACTCACAAACTATACTGGGCCAGGCGTCAAAACAGGATAAAAACCGGGGATGCGAATGTAAATATAATGGAAGTGTGTGGTGGCGAACTCGAATTATTCTACGCGAAGTCTATATCCAACTCCCAGTTCCGTCACAAGATAGCGGGGAAGGGCGGGGTTTTTCTCAAGTTTGTTCCTTAACTGACGCATGTAAACCCGGAGATAATGGCCTTCTTCCACATGAAGGGGACCCCAGACTTCCTTCAGGAGCTGACGATGCGTCAGCACTTTCCCGGCATACCGTATCAAGGTGGTCAGTAATTTATATTCAATTGGCGTGAGGTGAACTTCCTTACTTGACAAAAAAACCTGTCGTCGAGCGAGATCAACCTTAAGCTCATCGAGCACAAACACCGAATCAACGCTTTCCTTGGGGCGGGCTGCATGACGAAGTGCGGTTCGTATCCGTGCGAGGAGTTCGTTCACCCCGAACGGCTTAGTGATATAGTCGTCGGCACCGAGATCGAGTGCCGCCACCTTCGCCTGTTCTTGATCGCGAGCAGACAGTACGATAACGGGCGTTGTGGTCCATTCTCTTATCTGACGGATCACCTCGTTTCCTTCAAGGTCAGGTAGTCCCAAATCCAGCAGGATGAGATCCGGATTCCTTGCTTGAGCCTCTATGAGTCCATCCTTGCCGGTCACGGCTTCGTGGAGCCGAAAACCATGTGCGGGCAAGGTTGTCCTGAGAAACCGCCGGATTTCCGGCTCGTCCTCGATCAAGAGGATGGTCGCTTCTTGTGACATGAGACTTCTCGGACTTGACGACCAGTCTTCGGATAAAGTCGACCGGCTCAACGAACCTCCGCTTGCTCAATCGCGACGGATGGCTGATTTTCCGGTAATGGAATGGTGAACCGAAAAAGGGCACCACCTCCCGGCCGGTTTTCTACCCAAATGCGGCCGCCATGTGCTTCCACAATGCCGCGACAAATTGTGAGCCCGAGCCCGACTCCACCTTCTCGTGCGGATTTGCCGCGATAAAACTTGTCGAAAATATTCAACTCCTCGCCGGCTGGGATTCCTCGTCCACGATCAGACACCTCGACGACGACTTCATGATCACCGGCCGACGCAGATAGATCAATCGTGCTTCTCGGAGGTGTATACTTTACAGCGTTCTCCACAAGATTGATCACGACCTGTTCCAAGAGTACGCCATCGACAAATATCAGCGGCAAATCAGTGGGAAAACTCGTGTTGATAAGGTGATCGGCTAACCTTCCTTCCAGCCTGGCGAGAGCTGCACCGACTACTTCATCGATGGAATGCCAATCTTTGCTCAGTTGTACGGCTCCCGCCTCAAGCCGCGTGATATCTAAAAGGTTCGTCAGCAATCGATCAAGGCGATCAGCCTCTCGATAGATGGATCGAACGAGTTCGTGCCGATCTACGGTGTTGAATTCTCCTTGCCCTTCCACCAGGCTGCTGGCGGCCCCAGTGATGGCAGCGAGTGGAGTCCGAAGGTCATGGGACACCGAGCTGAGGATAGCATTCCGCATGCGCTCCGTTTCTACTCTTACGTGCGCCTGCTGGGCTTCATCGGAGAGACGCGTCCGTTCGAGTGCTAAGGCCACCTGGTTCACCAGAGACTCCAGCAAATGCAACTGTTCAGGGTCCAGCAGGAGTGCGGCGTTCTTCGGTCGGAGCGCGATGACTCCGATCGGTCCTGTCGAGCACACCAGCGGCAAATACAGGGCGCTGACTCCTGGAAGCGTATCAGTTCCGAGGCCGGCTCTTTCATTGTGGTCGTACACCCATTGAGCCACACCCGCCTCCTTAGGCTCCAATTCAAAAAACAGAAGTTCTCCTCGTTGGAGTTGGACCCGCTTCTCCGGGTCGGCGAGGAAAACGGCGACCTGAGCGTCAAACACGTCTCGAAGATGTTTCGCTGCCAGTTGGGCCAACATCTCTGTTCCTCGATGAGTTGCCAGGTCGCGGCTCATGGAATACAGGACGCTCGTGCGACGCTCCCGATAACGAGCTAGTTCGGCCTGCTGTCGAATACGCACGGCGAGATTGCTGATGACCAGTGCGGCCACTAGCATCACGCCGAAAGTAAGGAGATATTGGGCGTCTGATACTGCGAAAGTAAAATAAGGCGGCACAAAGAAAAAATCGAACGACGCCACGCTTAAAATCGACGCCAATACCGACGGACCTTGCCCCCAACGAATCGCGATGACGATCACGGCGATAAGATACGTCATGACTAAATTCGCCGCCGCGAAATACGGAGCCATCAGCCAATCGACCGCCGTCGCAGTCAACACCCCTGTCAAGGCATAAACATATCCTAAAGTATCGCTGGTACTTCGAAGTGTCCGGCGCACGAGCGGTTGTCCTTCACCGGCGGCTCCCGTAATGACGTAGATATCAATCTCTCCGCTTTGATGGACCAGGTCCGCGACGACGGACCCGAACAACCATTCTTTCCAGCGAGATCGGAGCGGCTTTCCGACGATAATTTTTGTGGCATTGCGGCTCCGCGCATAGTTGAGAATCTCTTGGGCGACGTTCTCGCCCGTTAACGTGACAGTTTCGGCTCCAAGCTGCTCCGCCAGCCGCAGCGTTTGTACCAAGCGATCTCGTTCCGTTTGTGGCAAGCGAAGATGCCGCGGGATCTGCACATAGACGGCGATCCATTTGGCATGAAGGTCGGACGCCATCTGTCGGGCGGCCCTGATCAGGCGGGGGCCGCGTGCCTTCATATTGACGCACGCCATGATGGTTTCCGTCGCCGGCCAGGTCCGTACGACGGCATGGTCGCGACGATAGACCTCCATTTGCTGATCGACCCGTTGGGCCGTGCGGCGGAGAGCCAGCTCGCGAAGTGCGATCAGATTGCCTTTGGCGAAGAAATTGTGGATCGCATGCTGAATCTGCTCCGGGACATAGACCTTGCCGTCTTTGAGCCGCTGAAGCAGATCGTCAGGAGGAAGATCGATCAACTCAACATCATCTGCCCGTTCAAGCACGGAATCCGGGACAGTCTCACGCACCCGCACGCCGGTAATCTGCGCGACCACATCGTTCAGGCTCTCCAGATGCTGTACGTTCACGGTCGTATAGACCGTGATGCCGACTTTGAGCAATTCTTGAACATCCTGCCACCGTTTGGCATGGCGCAGGCCCGGCGCGTTGCTGTGTGCGAGTTCGTCGATGAGAATGACGGTGGGATGACGCACAAGTGCCGCATCGAGATCGAATTCCTGCAGCCGGGTACCGCGATACTCGACCGCGCGTCGCGGGACCACTTCCAATCCCTTCACCAGAGCCTCGGTTTCCACGCGATCATGCGTCTCCACAACGCCGATGACGACATCCACCCCGTCACGCCGCTGCTCGTGCGCTGCTTCCAGCATGGCATAGGTTTTTCCCACACCGGGGTTTGCACCGAAAAAGATCTTAAGTTTACCTTCTACCCGACGGGTTTCTTCGGCTTGTACACGTTTAAGCAACGCGTCGGGATCGGGGCGTTGAGTATCCATCACTGATTGGTATTCTTAGTTGCCTGGGTGTTCCAACATGCTCAGACTATTGGCCTAAGGAATCGGCGCCTTCATCCTCATTTTACGCCAATTTGATATTCGGTCCTGGCCTTCTTACCACATCTTGATACGCTGAGGATTATGCTGTTCTTAACAGCAAAGAAAGGATCACCATGGAAAATATGGATCGGTAATATTCGGTATGAGTTTTATCGAGTTCCTTGCGTGGATTGTCGTGATGATTCGACATCCCGGGTCCATGATCTGAGGCTCACCTACGTGCGGCTCCTCACACTGATCGCCTGGAGGCAAAAGTGCCATAACGACACCTTAGCCACAGACTATCTTTCAAATACCGAGCCAAATACTCATCCGATAAGCCATGACAAAGGAGAAACGGCGTAGCAGCATGACCAGTACTAATCGTCACGGTCCTGCCGCCCAGAAAAATCCGCTCATGGGCTGCAGCCGCGAGTTCAGTAGGGGCGATGCACCTCTTCACCTGGGGGCAGCCATTTCCACAACAGCCAGATCAAGAAGGCAATAACCCAGAGTGTAACCAAAAACAGGATAACGATGACCACACAACGCTCCTTTCCAGGCGTCGGAACGTTTCAACAGTGAATCAGTTCATCGACGTACCGCATCGAGCGCAAGATTTAGCTGCAACACATTGACTCTCCTCTCTCCCAGCAATCTAAATTGGCGTTCTTCTGTGTGCTCGGTGACAAGCGTGCGTACAACAACCTCATCGAGGCCTCGTGCCCGGGCTACTCGCCTGACTTGGTGCAGAGCGGCCGCCGGGCTGATATGGGGGTCCAGCCCGCTTGCCGAAGCGGTGACCAGGTCGACCGGTATAGGGGAGTCGTTGCCCGGATCTGCGGCTCGCAAGGCGACCATTCTCGATTTGACCGCCTCAATCAACACCGGGTTGGTGGGACCGAGATTCGACCCGCCCGACGCAGCGGCGTTATAAGGAAACGGCGATGTGGCCGACGGACGGCTCCAGAAATACTCCCGTTTGTCAAAATACTGTCCAATCAACCTAGATCCGATCACCTTGCCTTCACGCACGATCAAGCTGCCGTTCGCTTGGTCCGGTAAAAACAGTTGAGCCAGGCCGGTGACCGTCAGCGGATAGACCAGCCCCGTCAAGACCGTGAAAAGTAAAAGCATGGTGAGGGCGGGTCTTATTTGATCTTTCATATCTCTCGCTTATTTCCTCACGACCGAATCGTTGTCCAGCTTACACAAGATGCAAGGCCTCCAGAATCATATCGATCAGTTTGATACCGACGAATGGCACGAGCATGCCCCCCAGTCCATAGATCCGAAGATGCCGCCGCAGCAGCGATTCCGCCCCAACGGGTCGATACTTGATGCCTCGTAGCGCAAGCGGAATGAGCGCGATGATTATCAGTGCGTTGAAAATGACCGCGGAGAGGACCGCGCTCTGAGGAGTCGCTAACTGCATCACATTCAATGTATTCAGCACCGGATAGGTCGTGGCGAAGGCTGCGGGTATGATGGCGAAGTATTTGGCCACATCGTTCGCGATGCTGAAGGTAGTAAGAGCGCCCCGAGTCATCAGCAGCTGTTTGCCGATTTCTACGATTTCAATAAGCTTGGTCGGGTTGGAATCCAAGTCAACCAGATTTCCGGCTTCCTTTGCCGCTTGTGTTCCCGTATTCATGGCGACCGCCACATCGGCCTGTGCCAGCGCCGGTGCATCGTTTGTTCCGTCTCCCGTCATGGCCACCAGGCGGCCCTCGGATTGCAGATCGCGAATCAGCTTGAGCTTGGTTTCGGGCGTGGCCTGTGCCAGGAAATCATCCACCCCAGCCTCCGCCGCCACGGCCGCCGCGGTCTGGGGATTGTCGCCGGTGATCATGACCGTTTTGATGCCCATCCGTCGCAGCTCACCAAACCGCTCCCTGATCCCGCCCTTCACAATATCCTGAAGCCTGATCACACCCAACACCTTGGCATTTTCAGCGACCACTAACGGGGTTCCTCCTTGCTTCGCAATCGTCTCCACATTCAGCCGGACAACCTGAGAAAACTGGCCTCCCTGCGAGGTCACATAGGCTTCGATTGCATCCGCCGATCCCTTGCGGATCTGCCTTCCGTCTAGGTTGACACCGCTCATCCGCGTCTGGGCCGTGAAAGGAATGAATGTGGCGCCCATCTCATGAACGTCACGGGCGCGTAATCCATGTTTTTCTTTGGCAAGGACGACGATGCTGCGGCCTTCCGGTGTCTCGTCCGCCAACGATGAGAGTTGGGCGGCGTCGGCCAGTGTCTGGGTGTCTACTCCTTCCGCGGGAAGAAAGACAGTCGCCTGACGGTTTCCCAGCGTGATAGTGCCGGTCTTATCCAACAGCAGAACGTCCACATCGCCGGCCGCTTCAACGGCCTTTCCCGACATCGCGATGACATTGGCTTGCACCATGCGGTCCATACCGGCTATTCCGATGGCCGAGAGGAGAGCCCCGATGGTGGTCGGGATCAGGCACACCAAGAGTGCCACCAGCACGGTGACCGTCACGGGTGTCCCTTGCCCCGTGGCCTGCCCGTTGTACAGAGAGAAGGGCAACAGGGTCACTGTCGCTAAGAGAAAGATGATGGTGAGGGCCGCG
Organism: uncultured Nitrospira sp.; assembly: GCA_964465695.1. Taxonomy (GTDB): domain Bacteria; phylum Nitrospirota; class Nitrospiria; order Nitrospirales; family Nitrospiraceae; genus Nitrospira_D. Next base: position 7,014 of record CAYXKP010000080.1, on the reverse strand, counting down.
AGAAGAATAGTGAGCGCGATCTCGTTCGGCGTTTTCTGGCGTTTGGCTCCTTCCACCATGGCGATCATCCGATCCAGGAAAGTTTCTCCTGAACTGGCCGTGACACGAACGATGAGCCAGTCGGACAGAATCTTCGTGCCTCCCGTGACGGCACTGCGGTCGCCGCCGCTTTCTCGAATGACGGGCGCGCTCTCGCCGGTAATCGCGCTCTCGTTCACTGACGCGACGCCCTCCACGACTTCGCCGTCTGCCGGAATGAAGTCTCCCGCCTCGACAAGAACCACATCACCTTTCTTGAGCTGATTCGCCGACACCACGCTGAACGTATCCCGCCGCTGGAACTGTCGGTTCCAGATGGCATAGTGCTCGCTTGCCGGATCGATCGTGCCAAGTTTCTTCGCCGTGAGCTCTCGGCGCGCGCGGCGGAGCGAATCGGCTTGGGCTTTTCCCCGTCCTTCCGCCATGGCTTCCGCAAAGTTGGCAAACAGGACGGTGAACCAAAGCCAGAGGGCGATGGAAAAAATGAACCAAGTCGGCGCCTCACCTGTCCCGACCGTCGCCTGCAGGAAAAGCAGCGTCGTCAAGACACTTCCTACCCAGACCACAAACATGACCGGATTCTTGGCCTGATGACGAGGATCAAGTTTGATCACGGCGTCACGCCACGCAAGGCGAACCAATGCGACGTCGAACAGTGACCGGGATTTATGTGCTGTTGCCGGGAGACCCATCGTGTGTGACTCCTTACTATGATCCCCTCATCATCAGTTCTTCGACGATCGGCCCCAAGGCCAGAGCCGGGAGGAACGTGAGTGCTCCGACCATTACCACCACGCCGATCAAGAGCACCACGAACAGCGGCGTATGAGTCGGCAAAGTCCCGAGACCGGCCGGCACTATTTTCTTGCGAGCCAGGGCTCCTGCGAGCGCCAGAGTGGGAATCGCCAACCAGAACCGCGATATCAGCATCGCGATCCCGCCTGTGAGATTGTAAAATGGCGTGTTTGTATTGAGCCCTCCGAACGCGCTGCCGTTGTTGTTGCCCTGGGACGTATAGGCGTAGAGGATCTCACTGAAGCCATGAGGACCGGGGTTCAAGATAGACGATCGGCCTGTGTCCGTGCTGATCGCAAGGGCGGTGAAACCCAAGACGACGATCGGCATGATAAGAATGAGGAGCGCGGTCATTTTCATCTCATAGGGCTCGATTTTCTTGCCTAGATATTCCGGTGTCCTTCCGACCATCAGGCCGGCAATAAATACGGCGATGATGGCAAAAGCGATCATACCGTACAGCCCCGACCCCACTCCGCCGAACACCACTTCACCGAACTGCATGAGTAACAGGGGCACGAGTCCGCCCAATGGAGTATACGAATCGTGCATCGAGTTCACCGAGCCATTGGACGCGGCGGTCGTCACGGCGGACCACAGGACCGACTGGGTAATGCCGAAGCGCAACTCCTTGCCTTCCATATTCCCGCCCGCCAGCCCGGATTCGACCTGCTGATTGACGCCCATCAAAAGCGGATTGCCGCTTTGTTCAACCCATAGCCCAAGAGGAATAAAACAGAGCAGAAGAATGGTCATGGCGGCGAGAATGACCCAACCTTGGCGCGTGTCTCCCACCATTACGCCAAAGGTGTGGCAAAGCGCAGCAGGGATGAGGAGAATCGCCAGGACTTCCAGAAAATTGGAGAATGGTGTGGCGTTTTCGAACGGATGGGAGGAATTGACGTTGAAGAATCCTCCGCCGTTTGTGCCGAGTTGCTTGATGGCAACCTGAGATGCAGCCGGGCCCACCGCCAAGATCTGCTCGATCGCCGTGGCAGGCTCGATCTTTGGCGTTCCCTGTTCATCGAGCACAGCCTCGCCGTTCATATCCGTCACGGACTTATCGTAACCGGCCGGCTGCAGCAGGGTTGCCGTTTGATATGAAGCGAAGGTCTGGACGACACCCTGGGACACCAGGAGCAGAGATAACAGAAGAGCCAGAGGGAGAAGAATATAGAGTGTGCTGCGGACCAGGTCGCTCCAAAAGCTTCCGAGCGTCGCCGACGTGCTGCGGCTCAACCCCCGGATCAATGCAACGAGCACCGCCATTCCCGTCGCGGCGGAGACGAAGTTCTGCACGGTCAGGCCAAGCATTTGGACCAAGTAACTTAGAATGGTTTCCCCGCCATACGCCTGCCAGTTGGTGTTGGTCACGAAGCTCGCGGCAGTGTTGAAGGCCAGGTCAGGCGCGACGGCATCAAAGTCGGCGGGGTTGAGAGGCAAGAATCTCTGTAGCCGCTGCAACGCATAGAGAAAGACGAGCCCGGCTGCATTGAAGAATAACATCGCCGCCCCATAGCGTTTCCAGTCCATCTCATCGGTTAGTCGAACGCCGCACAGTCGATACATAACCCGTTCAACGGGACCCAGGAGACGGTCCAAGCCACAGGGTTTGCCTTCATACACTCTCGCCATGTACCAACCCAGCGGCTTGGCGAGTGCCATCAGGACGACGAAATACACAATCACTTGGAGGATTGAGTTCATCGTCATCAGAACCATTCCGCCTTCAGCAACGCGACCAGGAGATAGATCAGCAGGCCAACAGAGACTATTCCACTCAGCATGTAAATCACGCTCATGACTGGCACCTTAGAGTCGCTCCAGGCCCGACATCAGCCATCCGGAGAGAACGAAAAAACCCACCGTCACCCCAATGTAGATCAAGTCCATCGCGAAGTCCTGTGTGAGCACAGTCTACTTCCATCAAAGTAAAAACGGCGTCAAAATGATCGGGGGCCTCGTCAAGAGGGGATCAAAATTCGTGCAAACAATGAAAAATTAGAGTATGTTTGAAGTTGAATGGAAAGAAAGAGGTAAGCTAGTCTGCCAGACGGCGATAGTGGTGCAACAACAGGACACCTCCCCAAGCAAGGGAGGTAAGCATGAGCAGAATGCCGACGTTGTAGGTGAGCTGTGCCAACCGATGATCCCATTCCAACAAGCCCAGCATCGTTAGGATATTGTTCCAGTCGTGCCCATCGGTTTCTTTTCCGGTCACTCCCCCGATCAGCATAAGATCGAGCGCTCGCGCGTCGTTGATGTAGGGTGCGATATCCATCAGACTTTCTGCCGTCCACCACAAAGCCACCGAGGCACCGAATGGATCGCGAGTCTTCATAACAAACGTCCCGAGACAGATCATCGGCATGAGAATCTGACCAAGCGTTCCCCCGAGAATCGTCATGAAGCGACCGAACGGCGTGAAGATCAGATGGCCGGCTTCGTGAAAAGGCAGATTGACGAGATGGAGGAACGACTCGCCGGTGTAATTCGTTTCAAGCGGCGTCGGGATGAACTTCCACCCCCACCACACCATGGCTGCGAATACAGCAGCCCGGCCGTAGAACGTCATGGAGTCGATCGTCGTGTCCGACTCAATGAGCCACTGCTTGGCCATCATCGGCCACTGAGATTTCTCAAGTGACGAAGAGGATGATGGGAGAGGCGGTTTCGAAATGATGGGCCGATACTTGGCGAAAATGATCCCGCATCGAATGCATTCCTCCTCCGCGCCATCATGCCGTTCAGCGTGACAGTTGGAGCAACGAGCGACGCGCGCACCGGTCGTGATCATCCCTATACTGTAGATTCACGCGTGAATTCGGACAAGAAAATCAACAGAACAATGCGGAGGGGGAGCGACGGAGGAAAAGCAATGAAACGCCTGTCAATTCCTTTTCCTGCTTGGCCCTGACCGGCTTCATGGCGAGGGCTTGACATCCCCATTGCCCAACACCTGTTCCAAGCGAGAGATGAGGGGTGCCATGTCATCCTGCACCGTCTTCCAGAGGACATCCAGATTGATGTCAAAGTAGGCGTGAACGAGACGATGGCGCATACCGACAATATCCTCCCAGGGAATCTCCGGAACTTGCGCTCGCGTGCTTTCCGAAGTTTGGAAGGCCGCTTCACCGATGATTTCAATGGCCTTGACCAGCGCCAGCACCAACTAACGGTCGTTGTTGAGGTCGGCGCGATTTCGGCCTTGCACAAATCCGAGTGCTTCACGCGCTGCGTCGAGCATGTGCCGCAGGCGGATTTCATCTTGCTTGCGCATATTGGACCTCCGCCTCCTTCAACACATCATCTCGGAAATATCGGCTCAAATCCTCGGGAGTGCGAAGATCGACCTTGCGGCCGCCAAACAATGTGGACAGTTCACGTTCCATGCGTGCCATACCGAATAGACTCGGCACATGGGCAGGTTCGAACTCGACAAGTACGTCAATGTCGCTGTGGGGACTAAAATCGCCCCGCAGCACAGACCCGAAAAAGGCCAAGCGGCGGATATGTCGTTGCCGGCAAAATTCCGCAAGTTGCTGTTGGTTAACCGCTATGTTCGCCATGAATCCACTCTCACTCCCATCCGCTTAGTATATCAAGCTGCGCCTCCAGCACTATTAAGCAGAGAAAATAGCGATTAGATCTTGTACCGTGCGCGGTCGATGTATTGAACAACGACGACTCATGCACATGAGTTCATTCTTCACCAAGCTTCCCTGGCCCGATTTATCACCGTCACCTGCTTTGACCGGACACAGGAACTCTTGCGCCATTGTTCGCTTGGCTAGGCGTGTATTTCAGGAAATCGCTTAGTGGAAAGAAAACGGGACCGGCGCAAAAGTCACGACAAACACGGCAAACGCAATCCACCCAACGATCGTCCGGTTACAGCCCAAGGGAACATGAGGGTCCAGGACGGGAGGATGACCGATTCCCCACAGCCCCGCCATGAACGCCCAGAGAAACCAACCGGGCCAACCGACGAAACCCAAGATCAATAGAATTGGAAGAAAGGCCAGCGCCATGGCCCTTTGTCGCCCACCCCACAGAGCATACGCAACATGACCGCCGTCGAGCTGCCCGATCGGAATGAGATTCAGGGAAGTCACAAAGAGCCCGAACCAGGCGGCAAAACCGATCGGGTGGAGCACCACGTCGGCATCCGGTGGTAACGGCCCGACGATGACCCATGACATGAACTGCAGCAATAACGGCTCGCCGAGTTGCAAGCCATACGTAGCCGTTCGATCGACGACGGTGGACAGATTAAGCCCTACAATCAGCATAACAACCGCGACGACGAACCCGGCCAAAGGGCCGGCGACACCGATATCGAACAAAGCCCGGCGACTCAGAATCGGACCCCGCATACGGATGATGGCGCCGAATGTCCCGATGAAATGAGGCGGACCTGGAATAAACAGCGGCAAGGAAGCCGGAACGCGGTGAATTTTGGACAACAGATAATGCCCAAACTCGTGCGTCGTGAGGATGAAGAGCAGCGCACCGGCAAACGGGATGCCCCGCCAGAGCATCTCAGGAGAGGACAGGAGAAAATTCAGCGGCCCGCGTGCCGGACCATTGTAAGTTTGATAGGCTCCGGCCCATAGTGTGGTAAAGACCGTCAGGAGAAAAAGGACGATCGGTAATGTCCACTGTGAAAAAACCGACGGCTCTTTCTCCTCATCGGACTCCGTCGCGTCGATGGTTTCTCGGCCGGGCTCTTCCCTCGCATCAAGAACATACCTTTTCTCAAGATCTCGATGTTCATGCCGTCCCAATCCATCCATATCGTCCCTGTCTATTGAATCGCCCCAAATGGATTGTGATCGAGCTCTTCCTCGACGGTCGTGGCAGGTCCATGTCCAGGGAAGAGACGATAGTCAAGGGAAAGAGTTAAGACACGGTTGCGAACCGCAGTGAGGTGAGCCGAGTAGAGTTCCTTGGGATTGGACCGACCGATCGATCCGGCAAAGAGGGTATCACCAACAAAACAAACTGGCAATCGCGGGTCATCGACACAATAACAAATGCCTCCCGGGGTATGCCCCGGCGTCGTCAAACAATGAACCGTACGGCGTCCGACGCGGATCGCCATTCCGTCGTCCGGCGCAAGGAGCAAGTCGGCTCTTGGCCGCCAACTCAATAAGTGAATATCCTCCGGGCCTAAATACACCGGGACTTCACGATATTTCAGAATCTGCTCGATCCCGTCCGCATGGTCTGCATGGCCGTGCGTCAGACAAATGCCGATCAGCCGCAGCCGATGTCGTCGAAGCACATCGAGCATGGCAGAAGCGTTGTACGCGGTATCAACCAACAGCGCCTCACCTTGATCATGTAAAACATACCCCTGAACGCCGTATCCGTTAATGGAACCCTGCACCATTTCAACCCAGGGCGGCATCTGTTGGGCAACCGGCTCCCACTTCTCGATGGCGATTTGCTCGAGCGGCCCAGCTCGCAGTCCCAACACCTTTGCCAGTGCTCGCACCTCCGCGCGGTCCCGCGGCTGATCGCCTCGTTCCAGCGCGGTAATATCGCCTCCGGGCAACCCCGTCATACGGGCCACGTCGCCGACCGACAGGCCTTGGCCGGTGCGTGCTTTCTTAAGGATGTCGGAAAAGTCGTCTTCTAAGGGCATGGCGCCTTACAGCATAAAAGACTTCCGAGGGAGGCGAATATCGTTACGCGGAGTTGCATCATCACTGCGTCCTCTTACCCTTCCGGACTCAGCTTGATTTCTTTCACCTCCCCAAATATCGCAAGGGCCTTCGGCAACGCCTCCCCTGATCCGACGGCAACGATTTTCAATCGATCCGGGCGCAAATGTTTCTTGGCTGCGGCTAAGACGTCTTCCTTGGTCAGGCGCACGACCTTGGCACGGAGCTGTTGCAGAAAGTCCTTCGGCAATCCATCGTACTCTAACTCAATCAATCGGCTCACGATCGCCGAAGGGCTGGAAAAGGAAAATACGAACGAATTCACATACGCTTCCTTCGCCTCCGCCAGTTCCGCATCGGTCACCGGCTCGGCGCGCATTCGTTCGATATTCGCCACAAACCGTTCGATCACTTCCTGCGTGGAGATCAACTTGGTTTCCGCCCGCATCAACCAGACCCCTTGGTCATGCATCCCCGTATTGAGACGGCTGCCGACGGAATAGGCCAGCCC
>CAYXKP010000079.1:0-19456 GCA_964465695.1 uncultured Nitrospira sp. | reverse complement strand
TCCGATGATCCGCGTCACGGATGCGAACGAGTATGCCGTCAGGCTCTTTCAGGCTCCGTCGAAAACGGCGTTACTTGGGACCTTGGGACGAGTCTTTACTCCCGAAACGACTGCTGTCTTCAGGGAAGAATTGATCGCTTTTTGGAAGGGGCTGGACCTGCTGGAGCAGCCTTCCAGATTACGCACGCTCAAGGGTGAACCTCTATCTGTTTTATGTAGTGTGAAGGTGCCCCGGCATCGGGCTGATTGGGACCGCGTCTTGGTGGCTGTAACGGATGTGACGGCGCTCCGCGAAGCGGAACGTGCGGTTCGAGAAAACGAGGAGCGTTTTCGCACTTTGGCCGACAACATGTCCCAGTTCGCCTGGATGGCGGACGAGAAGGGTCGGATCTTCTGGTACAACCGGCGCTGGTTCGAGTACACGGGCACGACGTTGGAAGACATGCAGGGATGGGGTGGGGAAAAGGTGCACCATCCGGACCATCTCCATCGAGTGATCAAGAAATGGCGACATGCTCTTGAAACGGGCCACGTATGGGAAGACACGTTTCCTCTGCGGGGCCAAGACGGGAACTATCGCTGGTTTCTCTCCCGGGCGGTGCCGATTCGCGATACCGATGGACGCATACTCCGATGGTTCGGCACTAACACCGACGTCACGGACTTACGAGAGGCGGAGCAGGCCCAAGCTCACTTAGCCGCGATCGTGACATCTTCCGATGACGCGATCATCAGCACCGATCTGAACGGCATCATTACCAGTTGGAATCGGGGAGCGGATCGCCTCTACGGTTACACCGAACAGGAAGCGGTAGGTCGGCCGATTGTCTTCCTTATGCCTTCTGAACGGATGGATGAAGAGCCGGAGATTCTGTCCCGCATCAGGAAAGGCGCATCCGTCGAACATTACGAAACCACCCGGCGTTGCAAGGACGGTACGTTGTTGGATATTTCGCTGACCGTGTCTCCCATCAAAGACGAGGAAGGGAGAATCATCGGGGCATCGAAGGTGGCGCGCGACATCTCCGAGCGCAAGCGACAGGAAGAAGAGTTGCGTCGGTGGAAGGACGAGCTCGAAGTCCGCGTACGCGAGCGGACGAGCGAGTTGCTTGCCACGCAAGGTCGGTTGATGACCATGACCTCGCAACTGAGCCTGACCGAGCAGCGGGAGCGCCGCAAGCTGGCGCGGGATCTCCACGATTATCTTGCACAGCTGCTTGCCGTCGGACAGATGAAAACGGGCATGCTGAAGAAGCAGCTTCCGCACAATTCGACGAATACCGCGCTCTTGCTGGACTTGGACAAGGTGTTTCAGCAGGCGTTGGTGTATACGCGGACGCTGATCGCCGAGCTGAGTCCTCCGTCTTTGGAAGATGCCGGTTTGCCGGCCGCGCTGAAGTGGCTGGCTGAGCGGTTCGAGAAGGATGGACTCCGCGTGGACGTACAGGCCGATGGTGCCTCCCTACCGCTGGCGGAAGAACAGGCGGTGGTCGTGTTTCAAGCGGTGCGCGAGCTGCTGTTCAACGTGATGAAGCATGCCGGTGTCGGTGGAGCGACGGTGACGGTGACGCTGAACGAGGACGGATTCTTACGGGTTGCCGTAGCCGACCGAGGCAAAGGATTCAGCTCCGATGCATTGCAACGCTCCGCTCAACCCGGCCACCTCGGGCTCGTGAGCGTGCGCGAGCGTTTCCGGGCGATGGGCGGACGAGTCGATGTGGAATCGCTGCCTGGGCGAGGGACGACGGTCACGCTGTGTTTGCCGCTCGGGGAGAGCGTAAAGGGTAAGGCGTCAGGTGTAATGGGAGCGAGCGAACGTACGGTCGCGGAAGATCGAACAATCGGATCGAATCCGAGCATCGCTTCACGCCTCACGCCCGGCGCCTCACGCATTCGCGTGCTTCTGGTGGATGACCACAAACTGGTGCGTCAGGGGTTGAGAGATCTCTTGGCCGCCGACGAGCGGATTCGCGTCGTGGGAGAAGCGGGCACGTGCGAGGAAGCCCTGATGCTCGCCGCCAATGTGGCTCCCGACGTGGTCGTGACCGACATCAACTTACCCGGCGTGAGCGGCATCGAAACGACCAGGCGTTTCAAAGCACTGCACCCGCACATGACCGTGATCGGACTGTCGGCCCACACTGAAGAGCATCTGAAACAGGATCTATTGGCGTCGGGAGCGGAGACATTGCTGTCCAAAGAGTACGCGGCCGACGAACTCATCCCGACGATCATCCAGTACCACGACCGTCAGGTTGCCGGTCGATAGCCCTCATTCACTCCTACTGCCGACATCCGGCCGGGCACGTATTATATGGTGAGCATCACCTCTACGTCGCCGGTTCGTCGGGCTACTCTCATCGCCACCTCGTGTTCATGACGATCGAGTATAAGGTCGAGACGCGCGTTGCCGACCGAGAGGTTCTGAATTTCGACTCGTTCAAGGAACGGCGGCAGCATAGGGCGGCAGAAGCTCACCAGACGATGCGGCGCGTCGATCCGTAGGCCCAAACAGGCTTGGAGCAGCAGGAAGCCCGCGCCGGCCGCCCAGGCTTGCGGAGAACAAGCCGTCGGATAGAGCGTGGGGCTTTCTCCAGGCCGGCGAGTGAATCCGCAGAACAATTCCGGCAACCGATGGAGCTCGAGAAAAAGGCTGCTGTCGAAGATGCCGGTCAAGACCTTCATCGCGCCTTCCTTATAGCCGTACGCCGCCATGCCTGCCGCGATGACGGCGTTGTCGTGAGGCCACACCGACCCGTTATGGTAAGACATGGGGTTATACCGTGCCTCCGAGGTCGCGATCGTGCGGATGCCCCATCCGCTGAAGTACTCCTCGCCCAACAGCGCGCGCGCCGCGCGGAACCCATGCTTCTCCTCGGCAATGCCGCCATAGAGACAATGGCCCGCATTCGACGAACGCACGCGGCACGGCCGCCCGTGCCCGTCCAACGCAAGGGCATAGGAGTCGAGCTCCTCGCACCAGAATGCCAGCTCAAAGCGGTCTCGCAGCGCGTCCGCTTCCTTACCCAAGCGATCGGCATGATCGTGGTCCCCCAACAGCCGGGCCAAGTCCGCCGCCGATCGTTTGGCGCGATACACGTACGCCTGAACCTCGCACAGTGCAATCGGCCCTTCCGCGGCGGTTCCGTCGGCGTGGAATATGGCGTCGTGAGAATCTTTCCATCCCTGGTGCACCAGTCCCTTGTCGGTCCGCCGCGCATAGGTCGTGAAACCCATACCGGTGGGATCGCCGTATTGATCGATCCACTGGAGGGCCAGTTGAATATGCGGCCAGAGAGACGTGAGAAACCGGCGATCGCCGCTCCGCTCGTAGTACGCGCCGGCCAGGACGATGAACAACGGCGTGGCATCGACACTCCCGTAGTATTTGCCGAACGGGATTTCCCCGAGAGCCGCCATCTCCCCCTGACGCGTCTCGTGGAGGATCTTGCCCACTTCCGCGTCCTGTTCCGGTCGATTTTCCGTCGCCTGAGTCGAGGCCAGGAAGCTCAGCACTCCCCGCGCGAGACCGGGATTCATCCACAGCATTTGCAACGCGGTAATGATGCCGTCCCGTCCGAACGGCACGCTGAACCAGGGCACACCGGCATAGGGATACGGCCCTTGCGGTGTCTCGGAGATCAACATGTGGAGATCGGCAACGGAACGGTTCAACCAGTGATTGAATTGTTCATTGGACGTATAGATGTGGGCATTCGACGCTTTGGCTTTTCCTAACGCGCGATCCGCTTGACGGCGGGCGCGGTCGTAGGATGAGGTCGTCCGTGTCCGCCGTTGCTCGGTTTGACAAGAAATCGAGATGTCCCACGTCATGTCGGCGTGCGGGGGGATGTGCGCCTCGATTCTCAATCCATCGGGGGTCACCCGTCTCGGCGGGGGTGAGCATTTGATAGTGGTTCGGCGGATGATCTCATCGAGTCCTTTGTATGCCAGCATCAGCCCGGCCTTGGATCGAATGGTCGTGAGCTTCCATCCGCGGCGAGGCCGCTGCCGGCCTCTCGCTTCGAAGAGATCCGCAAAATCCGCATCCATCGCGATGGTGAGCAAGAGAGGAAATTTTCTGACGCCGTAGTTATGAACTCGGATGCGCTCGTAACAGATTCCTTGCCACAGAAACCGGGTACGGCACAGATGAAGCGTTCCCCGCGGCAGAGGCGGTTGCCCCTCGGGCATCAGGTCCGGATTGGTGAGATCGATCCGTACGAGCGCATTGTCATCTTTCACCATGGCGCTGAGCAGCATCGGACGGTGCGCCCCGAGCGACAGCTCGAACCGGGACAGGAACCTGGTGCCTTCATGATAGAGGCCTTGCGGCCCCGGGAGTACTTGGTGGATGTCTCCATACCGATCGGACACGGCGAAGGTTTCCCCCTGCTTCAACGCTTCCGTGCGGGCGTCGGCCAATGAGGATGAGGCGAGGATGTAATATTGGTCTTTCAATCTGATGACATCGTTCATAGATAATGTCCTTCAGTGCATGGCGCTCGCTCGGCTCATGCGCGCGGCGACCAGGCCCGTCACCAACAACACGAGTGCGATCCCGAGGACGCCGGTTTCCGGGCCCTGATGCTCCATAATCCATCCGAAGGCGGAGATACCTCCGATGGCGGCGGTCATGGCGCCTGTTCCATAGAGTCCCAACACTCGCCCGACCATCCGACTTGGAGCGAGCTCCTGGATGATGCCCCACGCGATCGGGGTAAAGGCTCCCATGCCGCAGCCGATCAGACCCATGAGGAGACCGGCCAGATAGGGATCGACTGTCCTGGTCAAGGCGCAGAGAGCAGCCCCGGTCAACAGGCTGGCGCTCATGACCAGGCGGATTCGATCCTTCACTATCCAGCCGGTCGCCCACAAGAGTCCGATGGACGTCACGAAGAGTCCGACGCCGACCGCAGACCATAAGTAGCCGACCTCGACCGGACCGAGTCCGAGCATCTTGCGCGCGAACACCGGAAACAGAGCGGTCAAGGCGCTGGTGCCGAAGGTATAGAGGGCGGCGGTCCCGGTCAACAGTAAGATTGCCGGCTGGACTTTCACGCTATAGCGAAATCCTTCCACCAGATCCTGCAGCATGGTCGGTTTCGCATCCGGCACGGGACCGGTTGACACCGGTTTCTTGAAACGGACCAGCGCGAGGCAGGCGGCGGAAATCATGTACGTCGCGGCATTGAGGCAGAGAACCTCCTGCGATCCGTAGGCGGCAATGCCTAAGCCGCTCAGCGCCGGACCGAAAATAATGCCGAGGCTGGTCGTGCTTTGAAGGAGCGCATTGGCGGCCGTGAACTGCGTTTTGGGGACAAAGGCCGGGACGGAGGCGGTGAGAGCCGGGCCGAACACCGCCGTGGCGATGGCATGCAAGAGGACCAAGACATAGAGCAGGGAGACGGTAAACGATTCCACGGGGATGAGACAGGGAATCAATCCGATCAACAACGCGCGCAACACATCGCTGGTGATCAGCAACACTTTTTTCGGAAGGCGGTCGACGTACACGCCGATGATCGGGCCCAGAACGATCGGAGGAATCGTCTGTAATAAACCGATCACGGACGTCTTGATCGGGGATCCGGTGACGGCATAGACGAACCAGAGGAGCGCGAGTCTCGAGACGCCGTCGCCGATTTGCGAGATCAGTTGTCCGGACCAGACAAGCCCGAAATCACGAGTCAGGAGCAGCGGACGAGCCTCGACCGCGATGCCGTCCGCGTTCTCCACCGTAGAAGGAGAGTAAGGCAAGTGGCCTGAGCGGCCTTGCATCAGCTCTCGCCCTCCAGCCGTATCTTCTCGGTGTTCACGGCTCGGACACCCGGCACTTGACGGGCGGCCTCCGCAGCTTCAAGGGCGATGACCTGGAAACGCACGGATCCATTGAGTTGAACCACACCGTCCTCGGTCTTCACCTCGAAGTTCGCGGCTTTGAGGGTGGCGCTCTTGGAGAAGCGTTCTTTGATCAGGCCGGTGAGGATTTCGTCCTGTTTTTTTAACAACGCCTTCGCAAGGTCTTTCTCGACGGCGAGCTTGTTCACCACGGTTTTGACGCCCTGGACCGCCTGCGCGACTTCCGTCGCGGCCGCTTTTTCGTCTTCGGTCGAGACCCGTCCGATGAGGATCACGGTTTGCTGATCGTCCTCCACTTCAATTTCGTAGCGGAAAATCCGTGGATCCCCCATAAGCGCAAGTTTGACCGTCAGGATCAGGGACCCGAGGGGCTTCTTGACAATCGGCTCCTTTTCCTTGCCGTCCGGTTCAGGCGACGGTGAGTCGGCCTTGGTCGGAGGACTGGGCTGGGACTGCGGCTTGGATTCTGCCGACGACTTGTGAGGCGTGGGATGCGGCTTGGACTCTCCTGATGGCTTGTGTGGCTTCTCCGGTGCGCCCTCTTTGTGTTCGGCCGATGAGTCGGCTTTTGCCGGAGGACTAGCCTGGGACGGCGGCTTGGATTCCCCTGATGGCTTGTGTGGTATAGGCTTCTCCGACTCTTTATGCTCGGTTGATGAGTCGCTTTTTGATGATGGGCTAGACTGGGACGGCGGCTTGGATTCAGGTGATGGCTTGTGCGGCGCGGGTTGACTGTCGGAAGCAGGCGGGGGGTGCTGAGAACGTGGTGCGGGCGTTTCCGTCGCGCCTTCCTTCTCATGTGTCTCCGATGACGCGGGACCTACTCCTACCAGCGCCAATAGGAACAGACTCGTGCTCAGTATGGTCAGCGCTCGTGGCGACGTGGTCATCGCGAGGGTCTCCTTGGGAACGTCGGGCCATTCTAACTTGCGACGGCGTTCCTGTCATCTATTGATGAAGCGAGACGGCCCCTGGGTCTCAGGGGCCGTTCGAGGTCGGTGCTTTCTGGTCGACAGAAACTTCAGACTCGTGTCGCGAACGTACGTCCGGTAGGAATAATCGGCATGCAGTTAAAACCTACTTCCGCAGGATGTTCAAAAAGGCCGTCCAGCAAGGCCGCAGCGAGCGAAGAGGCGAATCGTACTTTGGGCCGTACGTTGAGCCTCTGAGGTTCACGCCGCGCCGAATAAGGCGCGGCATGTTTGTGAACGCCGCCGAGATGGTGAGGCGGCAGTGTCTTGCGAGAACGCCGCTGGCGGACTTTTTCAACGTCCTGCTAGAGGGCGGTGGTGGGTTGAGAGACAAAAGGCCCCGACGCCGATACGGCCAACCCCCTTGAGTGCGTCTTGTAAAAGCTGAACAGCCACGCGGTACCGGCCGTCATGAGCAGAATGAGGCTGATTCCTCCGAGACTCGCGGCCGGCCCGATCGTATCGGCGGCCCACCCAAAACCGGCCATGCCGGCCATGGATGACGCCATGCCTCCGGCGGCAAAGCTCGTAAAGACTCGCCCGAGCAGATGTGACGGTGTCAATTCCTGAAGCATCGTCCAGACCAACGGCGTGAACATGGCGGTGCTTCCCCCGATCACCGCGATCAGGGCGCCGGCGACCACGGGCGCTTCCAGAAAACCGAGGGCCGCGACGGCAAGACCGCCGACGGCCAAGGCGCCGGACATGAACCGCAAACGCCACGGGACGTCTCCCTGGTTGATCGAGGTCAGGCCTAGCGACGCCAGCAACATCCCGACGCCGAGCGCCGACCACAGCCACCCGAGTTGAATCGGACCGACCCCCAGCACCTCTTTCGCAAAGACCGGCAGCAGAAAGACGAAGGCGCTGATCCCGACGCTATAGAGGGTGGCCGTCAACATAAGGAGCATGACGGTCTTCTGCTCGACGAAGACGAAGCGTAAACCGGCCAACAAGTCGGCCGTGATACCTTCCGTCAACCCTTTACTGGCCGCACGCCAGTCGAGGGTTTCACGCATGCGAATGGGGAACAAACAAAGGGCGGAGATAAAAAACGTCGCCGCATCGGCATAGAGGACGTTTTGTGCGCCGATCAGCGCAATACCGAGACCGCTGACGGCAGGGCCCACCAGAAGCCCGACATTGGTGGTCGTCTGCATCAGGGCGTTGGCGGCGATCAGCCGCTCCTTGGGCACAATAAGGGGAACCGCGGAGGTCAAAGCGGGCCCGAAGACCGTGGAAAAGATCGCGGTGGCGAACACCAGGACATAGAGCCGATCGAGCGTCAAGGCGTCCATGGCATAGAGCAGCGGAATCAGGAGAACCATCAAGGTCCGAAGAAGATCGACCCCGATCATCACCGGCTTCTTCCGAACACGATCCAGATACACGCCGATCAGCGGCCCCAACAGCAAGGGCGGGAGTGTTTGCAGCAGGCCGACCACGGTCATCTTGAGCGCCGATCCGGTCATCTCGTACACAAACCACAGCAACGCCACCTTGTTGAGGCTGTCGCCGATCTGAGAGATCGTCTGGCCGGCGAACAAAAATCCGAAGTCTCTCGTCTTTACCAACTCCCAACCACGAGCACGGCTCGGGGTAGAGGCAGTCCGTTGCGCATGATCTGGCATTTCAGACATGTCGGCCTCGTCCTAGAATATTCGGTTGCATTGAAGAGAACGCCGGTGTGGCCTGAACGGGCCCATCTACGAGAAGACGTTCGTACAGAGCTACATAATCGCGCGCCATCCGATCAGCGGTAAACCGCTCGTCAAAGGAAGCCCGGCAATTCCGCCGATCGATGAGCGAGACCTGTTCCACGGCATCCGCCATTTCGGATACCGTCTCGCAAATATAGCCGGTGACGCCATGGTCGATGATTTCCGGAATCGATCCGCGCCGGTAGGCCAGTACGGGTGTTCCGCAGGCCAAGGCCTCGATCAACACCAGCCCGAAGGGCTCCGGCCAATCGTAGGGACACACCAATGCCATCGCATTGCCGATGAACTCGTCTTTCTCGGCGTCGGAAATCTCCCCGATGAACTCGATCAAAGGATGCTTGAGCAGTGGTTCAATTTCGGCTTCGAAGTAATTCTGATCGGCGGGATCGACTTTTGCCGCGATCCGCAAAGGGAGGCCGGCTCGCTTGGCGATGTCAATCGCTTGGTCCGGACGTTTCTCGGGAGAGATCCGCCCCAAAAATGCGAGATACCCTTGGGCCTGCGGATGAAACGTGTAGAGATTGCGCGGGAGACCGTGGTGGACGGTCCCCGCCCAGTTGGCCCAAGGCAGCGGTTTACGCTGGGCGTCCGAAATAGAGACCAACGGCATTTCGGAAAACTCGCGAAAGACCGGCTCCAATTCCGGAAGATCCTGACGGCCGTGCAGCGTCGTCACGACCGGCACGGTATTCCTCCGCGCTAGCGGAAATCCGATGAAATCCAAGTGTGAATGAATGATGTCGAAGCCCCTCGACGCTCCGAGGGCCCGCTCCTGAAGCATCATCATCGGAGCGTCCCGGTTGAAAATGCCGGTATTTAACCGGATGGCCTGCGGGCAGATCGCTTCAAGCCGCGCGCTCGTCTCTGAATCACCGCTGGCAAACAGGGTGACGTCATGCCCTAGGGCGACCAACTCCTCCGTGATGTACGACACGATGCGCTCGGTTCCCCCGTAAAGTTTCGGCGGGACACTTTCCCACAGCGGGGCTACTTGTGCGATTCTCATGGATCTTCCTTTCTCTTCCTGTGCAGCTCGACCGATTCACTCGTCGGCTTGGTTTGGTGTTACTTAGTTAGTTAGATAGTTAGATACGCCCTGCGGTCCATCTCCATGATAAGAGTATTTTGCGGTCTCAGGACTTCCCGTGTTACTAGTTTCTTCCCTTGTGATGAATTGATGCTACTCACTCAGCGTGCCTCGGCTCAACGGACAAAACATCGTGAACCGAACCGGAATATGTCCAGTCGAGGGCGCTTGACCGGACATTGACCACATGATTGGAATTCCATCGACAACATGAAGGGTCCCGAACTGATAAGACTGAGTCGCACGTCGTACGGGAACGAACGTCACCATGTCCCTCCGGATGGAACACACCGACAGCCTCTGTTCGTGTGGTTTCGCGACGGTATCCGGTGCGGACGACGATGCGGGGTAAACCACTCCGAAAAAACAGCCTACTGACTGATCCGCGCAGCTTTGACGATCTTCTCTTCTCTGATCTGCTCCAAGAACCGATCGGGCGGAACCGGCGGAGGAACGATCCGAACTTCCTGCCACCCTTCGCTGACCGCTCCCTTATGACCCTTCATTTCATGGACCCACTGATCGATCCGCTCCTGACTCGTTCCTTCGCTGAACGTGACCCAGAAGAGGAACGGCGCCTGCTGAGTGGCCTGGTTGTCGGCCATTTTCAGGAGACGCTCAGGACCGGGATCGGCGGGTTTCGAGACACTCACGACAGCCGTCTGCAACTTGTTCTTCAGCGCTTGGTTATGCTCTTCCAGGCTGACCACCTCTTTGGAGAGCCGATCATTGTGGGCGGTGAGGCTCCGGATTGCGGCCTCTAATTGTTCCTGCTCGACCCGACCTTTGCTCGCAACGTGTCTCGCCGCGCGGTCGGCCTCACGACCGACTGCTTCAAGCCGTTTCTCAAGCTCTTCCTTGACCTCCGTCTTGACTTCTTCCTTCACCAGCACGACGCTGGACGCCATCGACTCCTGGGTCGAGGAGAGTTTGGCCACGGCTTGATGGAGTTGCGCCACGCCGCTCTGTTGAGACTCAAGGGCCTCTCCGATCTTCGCTTGTATTTTTGAAAGTTTTTCCAGCTGCTGTTCCAGTCGTGCGGTTTCCGCCGGCGGTGTCGCGGGCAGCATCGCGGTGTGGACGACCGGAGAGGGCGCGGGCTCCGGCGTCATCCATGTCGTGGTGCGGTCGGCGACCAATCCCACGACGGCGACCGCCAACAACGCTTGCGTGAAGGCGACCGTTCGCATGCCGTATCCCATCGCCGTCTCCGGACGGCGGACTGCCCATCGGTCGGCAAGATCACCGAAATTCTTCCAGGCTCGACTCCAGAAACTCGGCGCAGGAACGAACAGCGCATTCAGCGTGCCTCCCAACGCCGTGTTGTGCACGCAGAGCTCGACCGCATCGGCGGACAGCCCGACTCGATCCGTTCTAAATCCATGCTCGGGAGCGGCGAGCCCTCCCAGGAGAGTTCCGTCTTCAGTACGAAGCTGGACCGTCTCGATGGGGTCGGCACACTGAACGTGCAATGTCGCGCCGATTCCCCCTCCCTCGAGCTGTCCGACGCGGCGCTCGTTGACATAGACCTGGATCGGATCGGACGAGGCTCGAAGAGAGCCGCTGGATCGGCCGTTCAACGATCCAAGGAGTCGCGATCGATAGAGTTCCAGATCTTCTTGGTGGCCCATAAATCCTCCTTCGCTCCTCTTTCCATTATACTGGACGATTATACTGGACGATAACCGCGATAGGACGCGACTCTTAGGGTCGCACCTGCAATTCCAGACGCGGTTTTTCGCCGACCGCCGATCCGTTCGATCCAAGCCCCCAGGCCGTTTGCATACAATCGAGACACAGCGCCAAATGCCAAATGCGGTAATCGCACCCATAGCCTTGGCTGAACATGTCCGTCCATTGCGACCGCGTAAGACAGGGATAGTGGTCCGGCTCACTTTTCCGGTAATGAGCTTGAGCGACCCGGATGAGCCGCTCAGCCTCGCTGTTGAATCGTTGGCGATGGCGCTGCTGCTGGTTCTCAAGCTCGGAGAGCTCCGCCTTCGTGAGGCCGATCTCATCGATCGTGCGTTGCCAACCGCTTTCACGCCATCGCCGAAAATTTTTATAAATACGCTGACTCTCCAACCCGTTGAGCCCGGTCACCGCGATCACGTCCCCCGGCCCCCATCCGTAAGAATGGCGATACAGCGCAATGAGCGCGTCACGGCTGACGACCGCCCGCGCGACCAGCCCGTCGAGAAATCGGCCGAGCGGCCTCAGTAAGTCGGGATGGTAGCAAAACGGCTCCGGCTTGCTGTGCTGCTTGGCCACCAACGAGTCGAACAGAAACAACGGCCGGCAAGGAACTTCGCTGCGTCCACAGACGAGAAACCGCTCAAGATATTCGGAACCCCAGCGCAGCGCGAATTTTTCATGCTCGATATCGTCATTCCACTGGCCGGTTTCCCGCAAAAACCGCTTGGTATAGCTCGCCGCTCGGTCCAACAGCATGGGCACCGCCTGTGAGACGACCTGATCGAACTCATCCGACGTCGATACCACCTCTTCAAGGCGGCTCACCGTTGCCGTACGATCAGACATCGTCTGACTCTTACTGACCGCGTTCTGCCCTCTTGTCACTAACATTCTGCCTCCATCGGCACCGGGGAGCACTGGACAAATGTTTGTTCTTGGATACGGGTTTTGTCCGTTGTCGGCACGGGCGTTTTTTTGCTAAGATGAGGATTGTCTAATCTGATTCATCTATTCTTTCTTCATCAAACATCCGCATTCATTTCCACCGTATATCGTTTCCATAGAATTCCATGAGGAGTGCATCATTCACGCCATCGCGTGGAAGCACTAAGCTTTTGTTTTGTGGTGAAGCTGTCGGTCCTGTCGAAAGTCCGGGCCACATCGATGTGAAAATCCCGTTTCCATCCGCCTACAGTGCGCAGCGATTGAATGCGGCAATCGGGTTCCAGTAATTAACCAGAAATACTGGGGAAAATGCTAGTCCCTGGAGATGCATCGGGTTCAGATGAAGAAACCCTCCGGGCGAATGTCAATTCACCTCACGCAACGGAATCGTGAAGGTCAGGGTCGTGCCTTGGTTGGGCCGGCTGTCGATCTCCATGGTGCCTCCGAGCAGCCTGAGCCGTTCCTTCATACCAAGGATTCCTACCGACTTGCGCTTCCCGGACACGAGAGCGGGATCGAATCCGACCCCGTCATCCTGCACCGTGAGTTCGATCCCTTGTTCGGTCCCTACTAATGTCACGAATACATGCTTCGCCTTGGCGTGTTTGGTGATGTTGCTCAGGCTTTCCTGCAGCAGGCGGAACAACGTGGTCATGATCGCGGATGAGATTTTCTCCGGCACGCCGCGCTCTGAAAACGTCACCTTGAAATCGGCCTTTTCGTGAAACTCATCGATGAGCTCGCGCATCGGCCCTATGAGCGACACATCGCCGAGGTTGCGCGGCATCAGCTCATGGGACAGCGATCGCAATTCACTCAACAGCTCGGTCAGTTTTTTACTCATCGAAGCCATTTTCGGCGCCAGGTCAGGCGCCTGCCGTTGGCACTGCTTCAGCATCATGTTCGCTTCCAGTATCACGGCCGTCACCCGTTGGCAGTGATCGTCATGGAGCTCCCTGGCGATGCGCTTGCATTCTTCTTCCTGGGCGGTCAACAATTTCGCCGTCAGGTCCTGCAGCGCGACACGGCCTGCCTCCAACTCGCTCTGTTGCCGGCGTACAGTTTCCTCTGCTTCTTTGCGCTTGGAGATGTCCTTGAAGACCAGGCGCAGCCGGTGGCCTTTCCCTTCTCCCGTCTTCACCGGGGCCGCCTGCATCGCGGCAGGAAAGCTTGAGCCGTCGGAACATTTCATCTCAAATTCGCCGGAATCTGCGGTTTGGCTCGCGACGATCCCGCGGCAGAAGAGCGTGAAGCGGTCCAAATCCCTGTCCGAGATAAAGGCGCTGAAGCTCCGGACCGGATGGGACCGAGGGTTCCACTTGAGGAGGGTCATTCCCATAGGATTGACATCGTACATCCGTTCGTCCCGATCCAACGTGACGTATCCGACGGGCATGGTCTCGTACAATTCCCGATAGCTGTTCCGGCTTTCTTCCAACTCCGCCTGGGTCCGGCGGAGCTCATGGCACTGCATCTCGAGTTCGATCTGATGAACCTGGAGTTCATGGGCCAGAGCCATGACGTTTTCCGGAGCGAGGTCGGGGACCGATCGTTCGATCAGCTGACTCAACCGTCCCTCGGCCTGACGGCGCAGTTGAGCTAATTGAACGTGATCACTGGGACTGGCCATATGAAGTCGTCCTATGGGCCATGGGTTTCGGTCGTACGCCTTTTGATGATGGCTCCCATGCCGATCGTCGTTCCATCGACGGCACGCACCGCGAAAACCTTCAGGTGAACAGAAACCACGGAGCCATCATGGCACATCAGTTCCTGATCGAATTCGCGGGACAGCCCGCTCTTGAACAGCTCTTGGATCATTTCCTGATCGGCATGGTGCCGGTTGTCCGGCGTCATCTCCTGGTATTTCATGCGATGGACGATATCCTCGCGCGCATATCCGGTCAGCCGCACAAAAGCCTCGTTGACATCCAACAGCAGCCCATCGGTGGTTGCAAAGGCCATGGCCTCGGATGACGAGTTGAACAGACTGGTGAGCCGATCGACCGCTTCTCGGCGCTCTGTCATATCGACTCCAACCCAGCATTGCGACCACCCCGAAAGCGGTAGATCTTGCGCGGTCCAAAGCCAGGCGACATACCGCGTGGATGCATTCTTGCAAACAATTGGACGCTCCTCCACGAGGTACTTTCCTAGAGGACCGTCGTGGCCGTCGGTCGTCTGCTTCGGAAGCTGCGGTAAAAGATGAACCGTGTCGGTTTTCCCGACCATCTCATCCGCCCGATAGCCGGTCACCCGCTCACATTCGCGGTTCCAGGCCACGATTCGATGTTGCTCGTCGAATGCGGCGATCATGACGGGCATGGCCTCGAACAACAGTTGCAATCGCTGTTCGCTTTCGCGCAACGATCTCTCGAGTTTCTTCACCATGCCGATGTTCGTAAACGTCAGCACCCCGCCGTCGATCATGTTCTCCATCGTGCGATAGGGCATGATGCGCAGCAGGTACCACTCGCCTTTTTTCGTCTCGACCTGCCTCTCCTTGTAGACCAGCGTGTCGAGCACCTGACCCAAGTCGGCCACCAGACCGTCGTACTTGAGGTTCGTGGCGATATCGCTCAGGGGCCGGCCCACGTCGCCGGCGATCAGATTGATCACCGAGGCCGCTTGGGGCGTAAACCGTTGGATGCGCATCTCGTTGTCCACGAAGATGGTCGCGATGTCCGTGCTGTTCAATAAATTCTTCATGTCGTTGTTGGCGCGCGACACGTCTTCGATTTTCTGCTGCAGCTCCGAATTGACCGTCACCAATTCTTCGTTGAGCGACTGCAGCTCTTCCTTGGACGTCGTCAGCTCCTCGTTCGTGCTCTGCAACTCTTCGTTCGTGGATTGCAACTCTTCGTTGGCGGACTTCAACTCCTCCTGCGAGGTCTCCATTTCCTCGCGTGTGATCTGCAATTGCTCCTTCGTATGTTGGAGTTCATTGCTCAATGCCTGCGCCTCTTTGCTTCGCTTTCCGGCGTCGCCCTTGGGCCGACTCGGCAGGGCAGGCTCACTGGGACGTCCTTCTTCAAAGGCCACAAGGACCAAACCGTGCAACGCCCCTTCTCCCGTCAAGGGCTTCACGATGACGGACACGGTTTGATACCCGCCGTTCACCTGAACCCGGATCCCGTCCTCCTTCACCTCCCGGCGATGCCATACGGCTTTGCGGATAAGACTGCCCAGCTCCAACCGCAAGCCTTCGCGGGCCATCGTGAAGATGTTCATGGCGGCTTCACCTGACGCCGGTTCCAGGTACTTGCCCGTGCGCCCTTGGATATACAGGATGTCCCCGCTTTCATTGACGAGCACCGACGGCGGCGCAAACCGTTCCAGCAATATCCGACGCGACAAGTCCGCCAGCGGCACGTCCGTATGCACGTCCTGCTTGCGGGCGGCGGGAGTCTTGCCCGCCTGGCGCGGCAAGAGCGTACTCGGAAGATCGACGTAGGTGGCGGCGCCGGTACGGCTCTCCTTGCGCCGGAAGATCTTCCATTTGTTGTCCACGGCGGCGAACAGATCTTGGAAACCGCCGGCCGTCTCGCTGGAGCCGAGGAACAACAGGCCGCCGGGATTCAGCGTGTAATGAAACATGGGAAGGAGTTTGCGTTGCAGCTCGCCGGTGAAATAGATCAGAAGATTCCGGCAGCACAGGAGATCGAGCTTGGTGAACGGCGGGTCCATGATGACGTTCTGGGGGGCAAACACCATCATTTCCCGGATCGGTTTGGCGACTCGGTATCCGTGATCCTCCTTGAGGAAGAACCGCTGCAACCGTCCGGGAGAAACATCGTTGGCGATGGTCGGCAGAAAGACTCCTTGCCGGGCTCGATCCACCGCTTCTTTATCGATGTCCGTGGCGAAGATCTGTACCTTCAGGGTCCCCTCGAGCTTCGACTGCTCCAAACATTCCGCCAGAACCATCCCCACCGAATAGGCTTCTTCGCCCGTGGAACAGCCGGGTATCCATACGCGGACAGTGCCGTCATGAGGCTTGTTCTTCAAGATCGGCGGCAGCGCTTCCTTCAATGCCATGAATGCATCGGGATCGCGGAAAAAACTCGTCACGCCGATGAGCAGCTCCCGAAAGAGCAGGTCGAGCTCATTCGGATTGTCCTGCAAAAATCTCGCGTATCTTCCGAGTTGCCCGATCTGGTGGACGTTCATCCGGCGTTCGATCCGCCGGCAGATGGTATTTTTCTTATAGAAGGAAAAATCATGGCCGGTATGGCTTCGCAGCAGCGCGAATATCTTGACCAGCGCTCCGGACACCGTCCGCTCTTGCGTCAGGGCCTCGCGCGGCAATTTGGCCGAATGTTTGACATAGGCCAGCAGCCTCTCCGGTAAATCATGCGCGGCCCCGATGTAATCGACCAGCCCGGTCCCGATCGCGCTGTTCGGCATGCTGTCGTACTTGGCGGTTCGCCCGTCCTGCACCACCGCCAGGCCCAAGTGCTCCTTGATCGACTTGATCCCCAGCGTCCCGTCGCTCCCCATGCCGGACAGGATGACGGCGATGGCCCGTTCCTTTTGATCTTCCGCCAAATGCCGCAAGAAGAGGTCGATCGGCGCTCTTGCGCCGCGGGGAGCCCTCGGCTCGTGAAGATGGACGACGCCGTGGAAGATCGACATGTCCTTGTTCGGCGGAATGATATGGAGGCGGTTCGGCAACACAGGCATGCCGTCCTCCGCTTGCACGACCTTCATGCTCGTGCACCGGCCCAAAAGATCCGGCATCATGCCCTTGTGGGTGGGATCGAGATGAGGAACCAGCACGAATCCGAACCCGCTGTCCGCCGGCATGTGGGTAAAAAACTGTTCGAAGGCTTCGAGCGCGCCGGCCGATCCGCCCATGCCGACGATGTAGGAAGGCCGGTTTTTCTTGGCTGTGCGGACGACGTTCGAATGTTCTCGCGCGCCGCGCCGCCGAGTCCGTGCTTTTCCATTTCCCGATGATCGTTTCTTCACTGCCATACGACACCAACACTGAAGAGATCGAGGACGGTCTGTCGAGGGGAGGAGCATTCTAGACCTCCTTGCCGCCGACCGGCAAGAGTGGGCAAGAGCCGGACGGCGGCCGGTTTACCTCTTTGCCATCATGCTGACTTGCGCCTGATCACCGTGGGCCAATGAGGCCAAAACAGAAGCGGCATTGTCCAGAAACACCCGACCCGCCACATCGTCATACCGTATGGCATTGAGGGGCATGTACGGCATGTAGGCTTCGTCTGGGTCCTGCACCAACGTCAGTCCGCCTCCTTTGGTGATGGAGATCAGGCCGCTCACTCCGTCTTCGCCACAGCCGGTGAGCAGCAAGCCCACCACACGTGACCCATACGACTCTGCGGCGGAGCGAAACAGCGGATCGACCGCGGGTCTTGTGCTGTGCTCCCATGGACCGCGCCGGACGGCCACCTTGCCCCGTTCGAACAACAGATGATGGTCCGGAGGCGCCAAGTAAATGGTCCCCCGCCGTATCGGCAGGCTCCCTTTCGGTTCATTCACGGACAGGGTAGACCGTCGGCCCAACACCTCCGCTAGTTCACTCCGTTCCACCCCTCGATGAAGCACGACTCCCACAGCGGCCGGCATATCGGAAGGAAACCTGGCAAAAATCCGTTGAAGCGCCGGCACCCCGCCGGCCGACGCGCCGATGACGATGATGTCGCGTGGGATGCGTTGCTCATTGATCGGTCCGTCACGCCATTCACGGCCGATGTGTTGATAGCCATTGAATCTATTGGGCTGCATGCGTCGCCTCGATCATCGCCCGAATCGCCAGGCCTTGTTTCTTCACCTCGAGGATACGACGCTGCACCCGTTTCCTATCCGAATCATCTGCCGGCATTTCCTTCGATAGCTGCTCGTAGGCGTCGCCCATTTGTTTCAAAAGCACGGCGGCTGACCATAGGGTCCGTTCCAATTGTGTTTCTTTGCTGTGCAGAAGGCTTGTGGTCGAGTACCGGTGGCCGACTTGGCAGACATAGAGGCGATGGCCGCGCGCTCCTTCCTGATCGAAACTCAGCACGCCGGAGCAGTCGGGGCAGGATAGAGGGGGCCGATTCGTTTCGTGAGAGGCCGAAGGAGAAGATTTGGCGCGCCGTTTCATGGCGCCACCAGGTTAGTTCTGACGGATAAAAGCTGATACTAGGGGTCTCCCCAGTAAATCAGGTTTCCGAACGTTATGGCACGGCTAGAAATCCGCGTTGGACCAGCCTAGTCTTTCGGGTTCGGAAGATCGAAGGCGCGGCAGGGGCCCAGAATTGTCATGAGTACGATGCCACGCCGCGCTTCCTGTGAGCCCAGTGTTAAAAGTAATGGGTGCCGCTTCATAGCATAGGCTCCTGCGTCGATTGCTGATCCGCCGGAGGGTTTTTTTGACTTCGTGCTCCCCGATTGCTGCGTCCTGAGCGGCCGTTTCATCGACTCGGATAGCGCGGATGCGCCGGTCTCATTGGTTCCGCTGTCTTCCGCTTTTTCCACAGGCCTTGTGAAGACCCTGCCGAGTTGGAGCAACAGAGCAGCAAGCACAAGCGCGATGGGAAAGAGGTGTTCCCACGTCACGGCCGTCCCTCCTTCTTACCTCCCATCGGCGCCTCATCTCCGCCGGCAATGGCCTCGCGCATGGTCGTATCGGCCTGAACATTCTTCATGCGGTAGTAATCCATGATGCCCAGATTGCCCCCTCGAAAGGCTTCCGCCATGGCCTTCGGCACTTCTGCCTCGGCCTCGACGACCTTCGCGCGCATTTCTTGTTCGAACGCCACGGCCATCGCCCGCCGTTGCTCGGCTTTGGCTTGTGCGATTTGTTTGTCGGCATCGGCCTGGTCGATTTGGAGCTTGGCGCCGATGTTTTCCCCCACATCGACGTCGGCGATATCGATGGACAAGATTTCGTACGCGGTGCCCGCGTCGAGTCCCTTGCTCAGCACATGTTTGGAAATATGGTCCGGGTTTTCCAACACGCTTTTATGACTGACGGCCGATCCTATCGTGCTGACGATGCCTTCCCCCACACGCGCAAGAATGGTTTCTTCGCCGGCTCCGCCGACCAGCCGATCGAGGTTCGTACGCACCGTCACCCGGCAGACGGCATGAAGCTGAATCCCGTCTTTGGCGACTGCGGCGATGCGCGGCGTCTCGATCACTTTGGGAAGCACGGACATCTTCAC
>CAYXKP010000078.1:0-19685 GCA_964465695.1 uncultured Nitrospira sp. | reverse complement strand
CCCTTGAACACTTCAATGCGCTCGATGTTGGCGCTTTCCGTGGGATGCCCGAAGCTCGACAGCCTGTTGCCGTTTACGAAGGTCTCAAAGTTCTCGAAGCCGCGCGAACGTATGCCGGCGCCGGAATCCGTGTAGGCCGGCGCCACCGGGCGAATGCCGGGAATCTTGTCGAGGATATTCAGCACGGCCGGCTGGCCGCGATCCTCGATGACCGCACGGGGCACGACCTGGATAACATTGACCTGCTCGCGGGGCGTCAAGCCGAGCCAACTCCCGGTGGACGTTTCCGAATTCAGGACTTCGACATAGGCATCGCGTTTCCGCACCTCCTTCACCACGATCTCCGGCACTTTGACCGGTTTCTGTATTTCCTCCGACGGTGGCGGCAGATCCAGAGAAGACTGTGGCGGTGTGGGAGCGGGCACTACTGTTGAGGAGGCTTCTTCCACCAGGGTGATCGTATCGTTGTCCGTCAACCGATAGGTCAATCCCGTTCCATCAAGCAGAAGACCCAAGGCTGCTTCCGGGCTGTGCATCCCGGTGACCGGCGAGGAGGATCGTCCCCTGGCCAGTTCGGCGGGGTAACTCACCTGTAACCCGGACGTTTCCGCGAAGACGTTCAACGCTGATGCCACTGGCTGCGCAGGAATGTCGAATATCATTGGAGCGCGACCGCTCGTTCCCGCCGGTGTGGATTGCGCCCATGACGTAGACTGGGTCAAGATGTTGAACACAGTCAGAACCAGTGTGATCCATGCACGCCGCGCGCTCACCGTCATATATCCTCCTCGTCGGTAGTACGTCCGGTGTCATGTCCCGGCCAACCGTAGACGGAAGAGGAACGCGCTCCCTCACATGTGCAAAGATATTTTTTAGGAGGACTAGCAGACGCTATTCATGACGGGTCGTGGCCTCGATCGGGATCCCGTATCTCGTGAAGCGTTGTTCGTATCCCGCATTGGACAGGCATACTGTTCAATTGACTCTTGAGAACTCAGCCCTGAGCATTTCCAGTAGACGAGATACGCTTCACGCTTCACGCTTCACGAACGACGAGCAACCGAAGCTGGCTGGAACAAGACCACGATGTAGTCCGTGACCCTGGCCATGCGAACCGGAAGGGTCTCCGTCAGCGCTAGCAGCACCGCCGTGGGATCGGCAAGGTTGTAGCTGCCGCTGACACGGATCTCGCTGAGTGACCTATCCCACACGTAGATCATGCCCGGATGGTATCGGCGAAGTTCCTCGATCACGTCGCCCAGCCGCGCATCCTCGACGACGAGACGGCCTTTCAGCCATGCGGTGGTCTGTCTTACGTCCACCTCGCGCACAGGCCCGGCTTTGTCCGTTGCCACGGAAACTTGTTGGCCGGCGGTCAATCGCATGGCCGGCCAGGCAGGCAGAAGCGGCGCCAGCTCCACGATCCCTTCCGCAACCGTCACACGGATGCCGTCAGACTCCTTCCGGATGACGAAGGCTGTCCCGACGGCGCGCGCGGCCACTCCGCCGCCGTCCACCAGAAACGGCTTGTGCTGATCGTGAGTCACTTGAAAAAACGCTTCGCCTTTGAGCAAGCGCACCCGGCGGGTCGACTCGTCGAACGCTTCATCGATCGCGCTTTGCGCATTCAGCGTCACGCGTGAGCGATCGGATAATTGCACCATGCGCTGTTCTCCCGTCGAGGTGCTGTGATCCGCCAGGAATCGTACGGGAAGGCCCAATTGCAGGCTGGTCAGGACGACCAGCCCGGCGATCATGGCGGCGATCGCGGTCCGTCTGAACCAAGAAGGAAACCGGCGATCGTCCGAACGATGAGGCTTGAAGGGAATCGACCCGCGAGCCGCCCGTGTCGCCGCCGATCGCAAGGCGGGATCGTTCCAGAGCGCGACCACCTCTTCATACGCGGCGGCATGAGCGGGAGTCCGGTTTCGCCAGGAGTGAAATGCCAGCCGTTCTTCAGCCGAACAGTCCTCTGACCGAAGCCTGGCAAACCACCCGGCGGCTTGATCCGAAAGCGACGAGGCGGAATCAGTCGGCGATGGTTGGAAGCGGTCGTCGTCGGAATCGAACGTCATTGCGGTGTAGCCATCGCGAACCCGGGCCATAGCGTGTGACGAACGGCGAGAGTATAACGTGTGACGGATAGCCCTGCCACTCCCTCACATCATTCGGCGTCATATCGCCGCAGCACCCCGCGGCAGTGAACCAGCGACCGCATGATAAGTTTTTCCACCGCGCTTTCCGTAATCGACAGCCGGTGGGCGATTTCACGATAGGAATACTCCTGAACGCGGTGCAGCAGAAACGCCTCCCGGCAGCGCGGCGGAAGCGAGTCCACGGCCTCCAAGAAAATCTGGAACCGTTGCTTGTCCGACAGAGCCTGTTCTACGGATGGGGCCTCTGAAGGCCTCTCCTGGGCGAGACCGATCGGGTCGTCTCCGCGCGACTCGAACTTCCCCTTTCGGAGGTGGTCGATCGCCAGATTTTTGGCGGTTCGAAACAGCAGCGCGCGGGGAAATGCAATGGACGCGGATCGCGCCATGTTCAAGAAACGCACGTAGGTTTCCTGCACCAAATCGGCCGCCGCTTGCTCGCACCGCACGATGCGATAAACGGTCCGAGCCAGTTCATGCCGATGCTTTTGGAAAAGATGCTCGATGGTCTGAGCCGTTACATTCATGACATTGGCCTTCTGCGTTTCGAAATAAAAAAGCCCACGGGCATCACGACGATGCCGTGGGCTCTGTTCGTAAAGAACGCTGGCCTCAGCGCGGGGATTGATGATATTGAGAACCGATATCAGGCTAGAGATTCTAGCAGCTCTCAGGAGAGAATGTCGAGTGCAGAGCAGGAGTCTCCGTCAGCAGGCAAGACTCTATCCAGGCTCGTTCTGAAGACATGGGACGACATAGCGGTGGGCGTCAGTTGAATTCCAACTTCACCGAGCCGATCACCGTAAACGGCGCGCCGGGATACAGGGCCAGACCGGAGAACTGAGAGCCCGTGAAATACCGCTGATCGAGCAGGTTGGTGAAATTGATCGCGGCCAAGAGATTCGTCCTCTGGAACAATTCCGGTTTTCGGTAGTACACGGCGGCATCCATGCGGATAAAGCCCGGCATGTCGAACGGCGTCCCGCAATCGGCCGGATTCTGGCATGTATTGATTCCCTGACGACGCCCTTGGGCATACATACCGATCCCGGCTCCGAACCCTTTGCCAAGGCCTTCTTGGATGAAGTAGGTTGTCCATAGGCTTCCTTGATGGAGTGGGACATTAGCGAGCCTGCTGCCGATGGCGAATACATTGTCCTCTGTGACTTTCGCGTCCGTATAGGCGTAGGTCGCAATCACATTCCATCCCGGCCAGATCTCTCCGTTCAGGTCGAATTCGAACCCTCGACTGCGCTGCTCGCCCGCGGTGACTGAGAAGGCCGGGCCATTGACCGGATCGGTCGTCAACACATTTCTCTTGGTGATATTAAAGGCGGCCAAGGTCGCGCGGAGCCGCCCGCCCCCCGCCTGAAACTTCAAGCCGCCTTCGATCGCCTTTCCTCGTTCAGGCCGAAAGATATCTCCAGTGAAGCTGCGCGCTCCCGCGAATTGTGGCGCAAAGGATTCCGTGTAATTGGCGAAAATCGATACCCACGGCCATGGTTGATACGCTGCCCCGATCGAAGGACTGAACGCGGTTTCTGTCGAATTGGTCCCGCGCGTCGTTGGGTCGAAGTCATCCGGGCGACTTCTCTCTTTTTGCTCAATCACATCGTATCGCCCACCGAGATGAACGTGCAGGTTCGGCAGGAGGTCGATCTGGTCCCCTGCATAGGCGCCGAGAATACTATTTGTGCTGAGAAAATTACCTACAAAAGGAAGCGGGCCATCGGCAAAGAGGCGCTGCGCGGGATTGAATATATTGATAAAACCGCCCAGCGCCCCAAAATCACTTCGGAACTGCTGTGATTGCACTTCCCGCCCAAGTTCGACGCCGAGGATACTCTTGTGTTTGATCGACCAGGTCGTGAACGATCCCAGCAGTTCATTTTGCCAATAGTGGCTTTGATTGACCGACGGCAGCTCATAGCGGCCCAACGCCGCGATGCCCGTAAGGGGATCCACCGAATCGGCCTCGAGGCTGGAGTATTTTTCCCGTGTCACAGCTGCCCGGAAGGCGCTGCGCCACCGCAGCTGAGCATTCAACTCATGAAGCAGGATAAGCGTGGCTTTTCCTCCCTGACTGACGAACCGACGAGTCGGATCGCCTAGGAACCGACTGATCGGAATCGGCGCCGGCCCGCTGCCGAGCGAGACAATGCCGCGATCAATCGGTGTCTGCTCGTAAAAATATTCGCCTTCGAATCGAAATGTCGTGCGTGGTCCGATTTCCCACCCGATCGTGGGGGCCAGAAACACTCGATCGGTCTTCACACCTTCTCGGAAGCTCTCCGCCGACTCGTACAATCCGTTGAATCGATAGGTCAGGGACTTGCTTTCGTTCAGCGGTCCGCCGACATCGATGGTCGGGCGATAGAGGTTGTAGCTCCCGAACAGCATCTCGGCGGCGTAATAGGGGTTTCTTAGAGGAGCCTTCGTGATCTGATTGATCAGCCCTCCCGGATCGGAACGGCCATAGAGGTAGGATGGCGGCCCCTTCACGACCTCAATGCTCTCAAGGTTGATGACATCGCGTGAAGATCGCGAGCCGAATGTGCTGTCGTCGCGAAACCCATTTTTGAACACATTCAAGGTCGAGGTGAATCCGCGGATCGTGAACTCGCCGCCTCTCCCGCCTTGCGATTGAGACAGAAACACGCCGCTCACGTTCCGCAATGCGTCGTTCATGCGGATCACTTTCTGATCCTCCATGACCTGACGTGTAATCACTTCGACGGACCGAGGAATATCATGAATGGGCACTGGAATCCTCATGGCGGTGGACGCTTCATTGGCGGTGTAGGCTTGAGCGCTCTCCTGTTTCCGTGTTTCCTTTACCACGATTTCGGGCACTTTCACCGGTTTCGGCTCTGCAACATCAATCGGCCTGTCGACAGGTTCTTGAGTAGAACCTTGCCCTTCCATGCCAGGCAGTGAAGCACCCGGTAGTGCGGCGCCCGGTACCAGCATGACGGCGTTGGTATCGGTCAGACGATAGGTGACACCCGTCCCGGCCAGCAAGGTTTGGAGCGCCTCTTCTGGCCGGCGGCTCCCGCTGACGCCGAGTGAGGTCCGGCCGGCGATCAACTCGGTCGGCACGCTGACCTGCCAACCCGTGACCTCGGCAAAGGCATTCAGCGCCGAGCCGAGCGGCTGTGAAGGAATCTGAAACTCGACCGCGGCCTGTTGCGTCCGCGGGGGAAGGTTCTCTTGCGCGAAGAGGTCGCCGTCTCCCATGAAAATAGTCGCGAGAAGCAGCAGCCCCCAACGCAGACCCGACAACCACGTAGGAGGTCGGCAACGGTTGTGAACGCCGTTTCGTAAAGCCGCTTCGTCGTCTCTCAGGTCTACTTGTTCCATCAGCTCTACACCTCCCGCATTTGTTCGACCTCATGTAGACGGAAGGCGGCAGAGTTTTCCTCACCTGCGCTGAAGCTGAGACAGCCATGGAAGAGGAATTAGAAGAGAATCACGAGGCGATCGGTCAAACCGAGCGAGGAGATAGGTACCGTCTTAATGAGCAGGGAGAGCGCACCTACGGGATCGTTCACGTTGTATGTCCCGGTCACGTGGATGTTGCCGACGTCCCGATTCCATAACACAATGGTACCCGGGTAATACCGTCGCAGCTCGTCCAACACCTCTTCAAATGGAACACCATTGACGACAAGCCTCCCCCGAAGCCAAGCGGAGGCCTCCGCCACATCGACGGCGTACGGTTGTCCCGGATGACCCAGCTTCATCCGAAGCTGTGATCCGGCAGTGACCAGCACAGGGGGATCAAGCCCGCGGCTGTCGCCGACTTCTACGGCGCCTTCCACCACGGTGATTCGATCTTCGTCCGGCTCCGCCCGCACGACAAACGCGGTTCCGACGGCTCGAACGGCGGCCTCACTCCCTTCGACGATAAACGGACGAGCCGCATCGTGCCGGACCTTGAAGAAGGCTTCGCCCGAGAGTAAACGGACCCGTCGAGCCGTTTCGTCAAACGAGAGCGCGATCGCTGAGTCGGTGTTGAGCGTGGCGATCGACCAGTCTGGTAATTCGACCGTGCGCCGCTCCCCCGATCCCGTCCGATGGTCGGCCGGCAGACGCCCGTCCACCGCGAAGTGCAGCCCGACGATCGCGAGCAAGAAGATGCAGGCAGCCGTGAAGACCGGGGTCGACCATTGCCGGCGGAATCGGATCTTTGCGTTGAACAAAGACGGCTGGGCCTTCGCCGCAGTGGAGGCAGCTTCGCGAAGGTCAGGACTGCCCCATACACCGGAGACCGTTCGAAACATGTCGGCATGCGCAGGACTCTGCGCACGCCATGCATCGAAGGCCCGCCGGTCCTCCGGCGACAGATCGCCGCGATGGGATCGAATGACCCACGCTGCGGCTTCTTTCCGAAGCCGGGATCCTTCCTCGGATGGAATCATGTCGTCTGATTCGTCGGTCTGCTGCATGAGTCGGCCTCGTCGAGCAGGGTGCCGGAAAGGCCGGTGCCAGTATACAGTGAGACGAACGGCAGACCAACTTCCTCACTCGGCGTCGTCGATCGTTTCCAGCGCCCCGCAACTCCAGTCGAGCGCGCGCATCAGTAACTTCTCCACACCGCTTTCGGAGATATTCATGCGAGTCGCGATCTCCTGATAAGAGTACCCATACACTCGGCAGAGCAGAAACGCCTCGCGGGTTCGGGGAGGAAGATGCTCAATGGCCTGCAGAAACAGCCGATACCGCTGTTTGCCAAGCAACGCTCGCTCCGGAGATGGCGCGCGACAGGGCACCGCCATGGCCTCATCCAAACCATCGACCCCTTGCACGCCGTGTTTCTCTTTGCGTAAATGATCGATGGCCAGATTGGTCGCAATTTTATGGAGCAAGGCCCGCGGCTGTTCGACGGTCTGTTGGCCTGCCACGCGAAGCAGCCGCAGATAGGTATCTTGCACAAGATCGGCGGCGGTCTCCCGAGACTTCACCATACCGGTGAGTCTGCGTATGAGTTCCTCGCGGTACTGGTGAAACAAGCTCGCAACCTGCGCATACGTAATGGCTATAGGAGTACCCACGAAATCACACGCCTCTTGCGATGCCGTGGACTCTGCTCCGACGAAACTCCGAGCCCTCATCGCCCGTCTCCTTTACATTGCTGTTTTCACCAAAAAAAAAGCCCAAGATGTCCTAAGACACCTTGGGCTCCGATCTTCAACGACCTCTGGCCTCTTCTAACGGTAACCGGTATTAGACGACTGTTTCAGTCGCAAGCATCAAAAGCCGTCAGTCTGTTTCTCCTAGAACGCTACCGGCACATGGACTCTCGCCGCTGATACGTTTGCACCTACGGCTTCATATTTGATAGGAGTTCTCAATATCAGCATGGAAATGCCTTTGTCAACCTCTTCTTGTCTGATTTCGACTCGCTTTAGTGCTCAGCTCGACGCAGCGGCGTTACCACCGATACGCCACCGTGGCCACCACCGTACGGCGTTCACCGGGGCTGCAAAAATCGGTCGGGGTTCGCACAAAGCAACCGTAATGGTCCTGGTTGAGAATGTTGTTGACGTTCACCGCCACTCGGTAATTTTTCCAGACATAATCGACCATCGCGTCTCCCAACACGAAACTGGGCACATTGAAGGTATTGGTCTCATTGCCGTAGGTTGACCCGGTGTACCGCGCGCCACCGCCGATTCCTAAACCCTTGAACGGTCCGTTCGGAAACGTATACTTGCCCCAAATCGAACCAAACTGCGCCGGCGTCTGAACCAGTCGCTTCCCTTTTTCAGCCGGATTAACGGTTTCCAGCACTTCATTGTCCAAGAACGTGTAGGAGGCGATCACATCGAGGCCGGATTTGAAACTCATCAGCCCCTCCAGCTCCAACCCGCGGGAGCGGGCCTTGCCCCGCTGAATCGGCAGAAATGTGCCGGGATCGAACTGCACGTAGTTTTCTCTCGTCAGATCGAACAGCGCCGCGGTGAACAGGCTGCGCGTGCCCGGCGGCTGGTACTTGATCCCGAACTCGTACTGTCGACCGGTCTCCGGCGTAAACGGTTGGCCGGAGGCATTCACCCCGATCGACGGCAGGAAAAACGTGGACCAACTGACGTAGGGTGCTAATCCCATATCGAACACATAGGTCAAGGCGGCGCGGCCGGTGGCCTTTTGATCATCCTGCTCGCTCGTCAGACCCGTCAGATTGTTCCTGATTTTGTTGCTGGTCCAATCGTGCCGGCCTCCCACGGTGAGCAACCAATGGTCGAGGAATTTGATCTGATCCTGGATATAGAGCCCGGTTTGAAACTGAGTCGTCTGTTGATCCAGAAACGTCGGAGGCGGGAGGAACGGCGCCCCAAAATCGTTGGGATTGAAGATATCGATGGGAGACGCGGCCCCAAATGTCTGCCGAGAATGCACGCCGATCCGCTGGAAGTCGAGACCGCCCACGACGCGATGCTGGAACGGCCCGGTGGCAAACGAACCGTGCATCTGGTTGTCGAGGGCCAGCGACGTCAGGTTGCCAAAACTTCCGAAGACGCCGCGTTGCACGGTGCGCAAATCGGGGCCGAATCCACTGCTGAATACCGTGACATCGTCCACCTTCGTCTGGTTGTACCGAAACTTCTGCAGGAAGCTCCAGTTCGCGGTGAAGTGATGCCGCAACTCGTAGCCGAACGATGATTCCACGCGATCGTACTTGTCCACACCGGGTTGTCCGGTGAAACGCCGCGAGGCAATGCGTCCGTTCGGATTGAAGCGCAGCGACCCGTCGGCCGGAAACGCTTGCGAACTCCCCAGCGTGTCCTTCTGATAATTCGCGAAGAACGTGACCTGCGTGTCCGAATTGATTCTCCAGGTGAACGCCGGAGCGATATACACACGATCGTTCGGCACATGGTCGAATTGCGTGCCGCTTTCGCGAAAGAGCCCGGTCAACCGATAGGAAAAGGTGTCGCTGTCCGTCAGCCGACCGCCGAAATCCATCCGTCCTTCGTACCGGCCGAAATTTCCCACCAGGAATTGCAGTTCGCGGATGGACGTGGTGGTGGGCCGCTTGGAGATATAGTTCAGCAAGCCGCCCGGACTGCCTTGCCCGTACAAGAATGAGGACGGTCCGCGCAGAATGTCGATCTGCTCAGCTCCGTACGGCTCAAGACTATACCCAAGGGCGAATCCCGGATTGCGCAGTTGCAATCCATCTTTGAACAATCCATCGGTGGTCGCATCAAACCCGCGAAACCGGAGCCATGTGAAGCGCGGTTCAAACCCGAACGTTTCCGCCTGCACACCGGGGGTGTACCGCAAGGCTTCGGCAAGTGTATGCACCTCTTGGTCCACCATACGCTTGCGCGTGATGACGGTGATGGACTGCGGCGTCTCGATCAATGGAATGTCGGTCTTGGTCGCCGTCCGCGTGTCCTCCGCCACATACGCCTTCGCGTCGTCTCGCTCCCGCGCCTCCTTCACGACGATTTCGGGCACCTTGACCGGCTTCGGGGCGGAGTCATGAGCCCGGTCCGCGGCTGTTTGCTCCGGCGCCATCTGACTCTCTGTGATCGCCGCAGCCGACGCGGCCCGCACCAGCGTGACGGTTCCGGACTCGGTGACTTTGAAATCGAGCCCCGTGTCTCCCAGGATGCGACGGAGCGCCGCTGCCCTGGTCGATGAACCGGAAAAGCCGTGGCTCTGAACACCTTCGGCCATGTCCGCGCTGTAAAACAACTGCCAGCCGCTCTGTTCGGCGAACGACGTCAGCGCGCTGCGCAACGACTGCGGTGGAATATCGAAGGCCACGGCATCGGACTGCGCGATTTGAGCGGAATCTGAGGAAAGACCGCCCCTCTGAGACTGCGCCTGAGCACTCGATCCCATTACCCATGTCGCCGCCACCACCACAACGGTGCCGGCTATCAGCAGATGTACCCCACGACTATGCGCTCCTGCATCTTTCACGTTGTTCCTCCGTATTGATCCCTGCGTGCGTGGCGCCGTCGTCCCGCCTCGTGCGGAAACAGACTGCCGCCTACCGATCATCAATAGAGGAATAGACG
Organism: uncultured Nitrospira sp.; assembly: GCA_964465695.1. GTDB lineage: Bacteria > Nitrospirota > Nitrospiria > Nitrospirales > Nitrospiraceae > Nitrospira_D. The sequence continues at coordinate 9,496 of CAYXKP010000078.1, read as the reverse complement.
CTGAACGGAGGGAAACCCGGACGGGAATTTTTCGGTAAGAAAAGACGCGTGTGCCTTATCGGAAGAACACGAATCGATCGAACAATCGGTACGTGGTCACCGGCAGAGTCTGCTCGATCGTGGAGAGAGCCGCATCCAAGCGTTGAAGGTCGAACACCCCGCTGACAGGATGCCGGGCCAGCGTCTCGCTCAGCAAAACGATTCGCCCCGGTCGATACCGATTGATCTCATCGATCACCACGGAAAGCGGCGTGGCTTCAAAAATAAGCTTGCCTCTCTGCCACGCGGTGACCACGCGAAGATCCGCCGGTTCGGTGGGACTCATGCCGGATGGGCCGTACGCGACTCGTCGACCGGCCCTGACAGGAACCGGGCCCTCCTCACGCGCACTAGCTGCGTTGACTTCCACGACCCCTTCCATGACCGTGACCACCACGGTTTCCGCGGACTCACGCACGACGAATTCCGTGCCGACGACGCGCACGTGACCCTGCCTCGAATACACGATGAACGGACGGGCGCTGTCTTTCGCCACGCGAAAAGCCGCCTCTCCGGCCAGCAGGTCCACCCGGCGCACCTCCTTGGAATAGTGAACCGAGACCGCCGCCTGTGTATTGAGCACGATCAGGCTGCCGTCGGCCAACGGCACGGTCACTTGCTCACCGGTCCCCGCGCGGGTATCGGCTCGGAGGAAGGGCACGACTCCACCGACCGCGGCCAGCATCACGGCAAGCGCGGCGATCGATGCCGCCAGGGCGCCCCAAACAATCCGCCGCGGTCGAGGCGTTCCGCCGTCGGCCTCGGCGCCGTCTCGCGAAACCCCGACAGTCACCGGCCGGGGAACCGACTGGTCCGACGACGAACGCCACGTTTGCTGCAATGGTTGCAGGCTGCGCCACAGCCGTTCCACTTTTTGAAACGCGCGCTCGTGGGCTTCGCTCCGGCTGCGCCATTCACTCACCGTGTGACGATCGGACTCGGTCGTCTCTCCCGAGTGAAGTCGAACCATCCACGCAACGGCCTCCTGTTCGAGCCGTTCTTGGCCGTCATTGAAGTGATGGGGCTCCGGCATGCTGAATGTCTCCAATAACCTCGCACCTGAGATACGGCAAAAGCGGGTCGCATATCAAGTGAGAGGCTATCATGAAGACGAAGAAGTCGTACGAAGCCGGACATAAGGAGCCGCTCGGTCATCCGCCCGACTCATTCAGGCGCCGCCGGCAGTGATTGAGCGCCCGAGCGATGTTCTTTTCTACGGTGCTGACACAGATGCCGAGCCGATCGGCGATCATGCGGTGCGTAAGTCCCTCGAAGCGATTCAACGCAAAAATCTGCCGGCACAGGGGAGAAAGCTCGGCGAGCGCCTCCAGGGCGACGGCCAGCTCCTGCTTCGCCGACAGCGCCGTTTCCGGCGTGCAGGCAGAATCCGCCAGCGCGGGCAACACCGTCTCATGCGCAGGCGATGAAGGCTCCTGCCGCCTGGCGCGCGCGCGGTGATGGTCGGTCGCCAAGTTCATCGCAATTCGAAAGAGGTACGTTCTCACGTTGTCGATCGCGCCCATATCAGGCATGCGAGCCAATCGGACAAACACCTCCTGAGTCAAATCGGCCGCCGCGGCGTGACAGGCGACACGGCTTGCCAGAAAACGCCGTAGGTCCGGGGCATAATCATTGAACAGCACGGCGAGATCCATGGCTTTATGGAATGTCCGGACTGCCTTCGACGGTGACCATGGCCATGTTCTCTGAAACGACCGACCACACCCACATGGCTGCGGCAGCCGACACCAGAATGGCGAATGCCGTTGCCAAACTGATGGAGACAGCAAGATCATCCCGTGACGGCACGTAACGTTTGTTCATCGTCGCTCCTTTGTAAATGTTCATTCCATGTCCTACCGGTATGATCGGCACAAACCGTACTTCGCGTGCTAATGGCAGACCTCGTTCGGACTCGCCGGCGCCGCCACCAAAGGAGGACTCATGGGCGGTTGCGCCACGATCGCGGCGAGGCGGCGTACCGAATCCGCAAAGACCAAAAACTCGTCACGCGTGAGGTGAAGCGTGACCGGGCCGTACGTCAGGTGCAGTTTTCCGCAACCGCACAACACCAGCTTCATCGGACTTTCCTTACCCACTGTCTTATTCATGTCGATACTCCCTTCCGGTGATGGATGGTTGCGCGGATCCTCGGAGCTGATAGCAGCCCCGTTTGGACACGTCGACGGTTCGGCCTTGGCGCAGGACGACATCCTCGCGATACCACCCGCAGTTGATGCATCTCCATTGCTTTGATTGGTAGTAATCGGACGGCGGCTCACCGATGATGCAGCCTCCGCATCGTCCACAGCGTGATGTCATGTTGCCTCCCATCGTTGGTCGTGTTCCGCCGTCCTCCCCGACTGCGAAGTCATCGCTCCTTGAAGGCGATGACCCATTAAAAAACCCAAGGCATCCTTCGACACCTTGGGCTCTGGTCTGTGCGACCTCTGGCCTCGCGGCACTGACGCTGTTGGTACAGGTAGAAGCTCGCGCTCCCGTACCGATCGTTACTTGATACGAATTCTCAATATCAGTTAATTGGCCATCATGTCAACCGTTAGACTTCGGTCTTATATTAAATTTCCCTCATAACACACCCGAAGAATGAGCGCGTCAAATGGCTTGTTGAAAAGGGCCGCCGATCCCACTCTCGCAGGCTTCGCGTTCTGCGATTGAGAATTGTGCCAGCAAATCGGCCGGAGCCATGACGACATTATCCATGCACAATGCGCGGGCGCTCGTGTTTCCGTGAGATATGCGTGAGTTTCGTATTCACGTCGCGAGGAATGGTAGCGCACGCGCGACGCCGGTGAAACGCATACGACAAGGCACCGGCCCGTTCGCTTACCTAGATCGTCGATGCGCTTGTCGCTTGAGCCACCACATGCGCAGCGCGGTCACGTAGAGCACGAGGGGGAGAAATCCGGCAAAGAACACGATCCATCGGCCCACTAACCCAAAGGCTTCGCCGTTGTGCAGGGGGAACAGCCAGGCCAAAAAGGTTTCGCCGCCGGTCAACTGCCGCCAATCGTGGACGCGCAGAACCTTGCCGCTGTATTGATCCAGCCAGACCTGGCTTTGGCCGCTCGATTCCATGACCTCGCCCGGCTGGCGCAAACTGACTTGATAGACCCCCATGTTTCCGTGAGGCATGCCGACGGACCGCAACTCCCCTTCCGGAAACACGTGACGAGCGAGCGCGACAGCTTCCTCCACCGACAATGGCCGGGCGTCTGAAACGGGAAGAGATTGCATCGCTTCTTCCTTGGGAAATTCTTGAACGGGAGAAAAGAGCCGGACGATCGGCACCACGTACTCGCTGAATTCCAGGTACAGGCCGGTGAAGGCCAGCATTCCTAGAATGAGGGCGCTGTAAAACCCGCTGAGTTTGTGCCAATCATAGTGCCGGCGGATGACGCTCCCGCTTCGCGCAAACGTGAAGGCCTGACGCAGCCTGCCCGGACGCGGCCACCAGACACATAGGCCCGTGCCGATCGAGACGAGCAGAAAAATGGCGACGAATCCGACGATGGTCTCACCCGGATCGTCCAGCACGAACGATTCATGCAGCCGGTAGATGAACGAGACGAGATATCCTCCCCATTCCCGGTCTCGACTCAATACCGCACCGGTGTACGGATCAATGGTGACCTGGTACCACCGAAACCGATCGAGCTTGCCGGTCGGCACTTTATGCCAGGTGAGAAAGACATCGCGTTCATGCGAGGGTAGCTCAACACTGTCCAACCAGCCGCCGGAGGGCGCGGCGGTCTGGGCTGTCATGACCACTTCATTCAACGGCTTGTAGGGGCCGGAGCCGTGCGCCGTCATCAGCGCCGGATTCAGCCATTCGTCGATGGCTTTGTAGAAGACCAAGAAACTGCCGGTGAGACTGATCAGCACAAACAACCCGCCGCCGAACAGGCCGAGATAGAGATGGAGCTTCAGCCAAAACTTTTTCAACTTGATGCGAGGCTGCGCGGTCGCCGGTGGAGCGAAGACCTCAGGGGAATCGATAGGGTCCATCAAGGCCGGTTGGGTGATGTCAGTCCTGAACTGGTCAGTGATCATGACAGTTGTTCAGTCGGTTTAACGATAGGTCTGGTTAGGATTGAACAGACCTGCCCCTTCAAATAAGACGTACAAACGCGTCGAAACCTCATCTGGGCTAGGAACGGATAGGCACTTACCCGACACGTATCGCGGTAAGAGAACACAGATGGTTCCGACACTCCGATCAGGGTGCCGCTCATGTGATGTCCAAGCCAAGACAACAAGAGGCCACCGGCTGCACGGCAGCCACAGGCCCTGAATTCAGGATCCGTTGGTCTGGCAAGAATGTTGTGTGTGGAAAGAAGAAGCTACCGGCGAGGGGCCGACGCGAGTCCGTGAGGCGGCATGCCGCCGATGGCAGATGAGTGAATCCGAACGAACCGCCTGCAGCGCGAGCACTTGATGATCAGGCTTTCCCCCTGCCAGCGGGCCATCAACTTCCCGCAGTGGCACCGGACGTCCGTGCCCAATTCCGCGGGCGCGTGCGACTCACTCATCGTCTCGCCTCATGTCCGGCGCGGCGCGAGAAGCCTGGCCGGCCGGATACGGAGAGACCGCATCTCATCCACGGGAAATGTAATGCACGAGCGTGGATGAACCAGACGTAGGATTGAAAGAAGAAAACGAAATTTGATGAAGAATAATGGGACATGCGCTCCCTCCGCTCGGTCTCGGATCAACATGGTCCCGCTCAGAGGCGGGACCCATCGCGCAGGTCGGACACGCGGAAATGCCGCAAGGCACTGGGCGCTCACCGACTCGCCGGCGCGCACAAACGTGGCGCTCTTTCTTCATCGCGCCGTGCGCCTCATTATTCTTCGCGTCGCGGACCTACTTGAATGTGAGCTTTTTCAGCTCCGCCGCGGGCAATTCGACTTCCCCGAATTCGGATTGCCCTTTGAAACTTCCAGGAATGGCCAAGATAAAATCCCCGGTCTTGCCGTCGTTGAGCGTAATCGTGACGTTCGGCGGCGCGCTGCTCCCCGATGACTTGAGATCGATGTGCTTGATGCCGTCGAACTTGATCTTGACGGTGGCGGTGCCGCGCTTCACGGGTAACTCGCGCATCTCATGCGGCACGAAGGCGGTTTCGCTGATCTTTTCTTCATAATAGAAGATGACGTTTTTGACGTCCGTTTCCACGCTCTTGGCGTCGACCGCCACGGCGTGGAAGCTTTTCTCGCCCTTGTGCTGAGCCAAGGCCGGATCGACGAGCAGGCACAGCATGCCGAAGGCGGACACGAACACGGCGGGTCGAATGATGGACCGATCGATCGTCGGGCGATTCATCATGCTACTCCTTTGTACATATTTCGGTTGAGTGAACGTCTTGCTCGCTTGTTACCCTTCCAAACGATAACTGATGGGAACCAGGATGGTAATTTGAGATTTCTCCAATTGATGTGTGAGCCTCAACGGCGAGGCTTTCCTCATGACCGCCATCGCCTCTTCGTCCAGCAACGTGTGGCCTGAGCTTTCGGCCACGCTGAGAGCGCCGACCGTGCCGTCCGCCCTGATGACCGCCTGCACCACGACTTTGCCCTCCCAGTGGTTGGCTCGCGCGAGCGTCGGATACCGTTTCAATTCTTCGATCCGTTTCCAGAGCAAGTCTCGAAGCCAGCCGTAGTCCGCTTGGGTCCGGCGGTACTGCACATCCCGATGCAGGACTTCCCGGTGCTGGACGGCCGGCAGATCGTGTCCGGCGTCGAACGCTTCTTCCTGTACCAGCGGGGACTGTTCGACGGCACGCTCCACGACCGCTGTCTGCGTGGTCGTGACCGCCTGGGCGACAACCGGCGGGGTCTCTTCCGACTGCACCGTCTCGACCGCCGTCTGTGTCTGCGGCGTCACGATTTCATGATCGGTGTGCCGCACCGTCTGAAGCGTTTCAACATGCGGACGAGGGTTGGTTGCTCGCTTGACGTGACGCGGTTGAGCAGGCATCGGGGTCGGAGGAGGAGGCGGTGGAGGCGGCTGGGTTGTCGCCGCCTCGATCATGGACACTTCCCATTGAAAAGTGTCGAGAAGGACGGGATTGTTCGGGTCCATCGTGACAAACAGCACGCTGGAGATCCCAACGAGGTGATACAGCAGGGATGCCGCCCAACTGTTCGCATGATGCCGCCCCCCGCTACGGATCAGCTGATCGAACTCATTGACGGTCATGGTCAATCTCTTTCTTATGGTCCGCGACACGGTACGCGGCTCATTCACAAACTGAATGGCTTTAAGCAGACCGAAGGCAACCCCATCGGGGCATACATAGAGAAGGACGAATGAAACTTCAAAAGCCTCACCTGCGATAAAATTTTTTACTCGCTCAAAATAATAACGTTCTCATCAGTATGGGCGGGTTTCGCCGGGTAGCCGCCGCGACGGCCCGCAAATAAAGCCTCGCGATCGCGCAGATTGAAGCGACCGCTGACTTTGCGATCGCTCAATCGGGGATCGAGCACGCGGATCTCTCCCTGATGATATCGTCCGATTTCTCGAAACACCTCTGCCAGCGGGCCTCTTGTGATCGCTCATCATCACAACAAAAAAGCCCATGACGCCTATAGGCGGTCATGGGCTCTGGCTTCCACGTGTGCTCTGGCCTCTGACGGAGGCCTTATGTCGAACTGGCCTCAGTCTTGATTATGATAATTACTATCAATACATCCACGCACGGGCTCCTGTCAACCCCTCGGCCGGGATAAGTCCATTTCAATGAAGCCGCTCCCTTCGGCCACCGTCATTGTTCTTGAGGACACGTCCTGCGACGGCTCGTGCTTTTATGATCTTTTGTTGTCTTCAGATGCTTTCTCACAAGGAATGGCTCATGTTACGATGCGCTCGATGCTGATCGATACTCACACACATCTCGACGACGCACGCTATAACGACGACAGGGATGCCGTGATCGCCCGTGCGCGGGAAGCCGGGGTCGAGACCTTTCTGACGATCGGTTGTGATCTGGCGACCAGCCGATCTGCCGTCGCGCTCGCAGATCGCTACCCCTTTGTCTACGCCTCGATCGGCGTGCACCCGCACGAAGTGAAGCATATTGAGGACGAGTGGTACGATGAGTTCCGCCGTCTTGCAAAAAACGAGAACGTGCTGGCCTACGGGGAAATCGGCCTGGATTACCACTACAACCACTCGTCACCCAAGGAACAACGTGACCGATTCCGTGAGCAGATTCAGGTGGCGCGGGAACTCAAGCTGCCCGTGATCATTCACACGAGAGAAGCCCAGGAAGACACGATTACGATTTTAAAGGAAGAGCGAGCGTCGGAAATCGGGGGGGTCTTTCATTGTTTTTCGGGGGACGCCTGGCTGGCAAAGGATGCGTTGGATCTGGGGTTCTACTTGTCGTTTTCCGGAATCCTCACGTTTCAGAACGCGACGACGCTCCGGGAGATCGCCAAGAATACACCGCTGGACCGTCTGTTGATCGAAACCGATTGTCCTTATCTCACACCTGTTCCCTATCGCGGTAAACGGAATGAGCCGGCCTACGTGTCGCAAGTGGCGAAACAGTTGGCGTCTCTTTACGAGCGATCGTTGGATGAAATCGCCGAGTGGACCAGCGAAAATGCACGAAGATTGTTCAAAATCGTTTGAGTCGTCGGTCGCGTTGCCGTTGAGACTTCGGAAGCTTTCGAGGATTTCCTTTCTTCTCCGGCCCCCGCGTTAAGCGAACGTCGTCCCCTGTGTCCAGTTCTTTATACGGCATGGCGCCGGATACGCCCGATGTCGCACGAAGTTTGTCCGCAAACTCACGAGCGCCCATCACCAATGCGCCGTGAGCCCTGGCCGCATTCACAATCTCATGGTCGGAGCTGACCACGGCGCAGTCGGATCCGTACTCCCTGGCCAATCGTTGAATGACTTGATCCGCTCGCTCTCCTCGCTTGGAATAGATGACCTGCACGCCGGTCCGATGTTCCCGTTGTTCTATGGGCAGACCATGCTGCCAGCCGTCGAACACGACGGTGATGAGGTGATTCTTTCGATGCCGATAGGCTGCCAGCTCGCGCACCAACGTCTCACGGGCCAATTCAAGGCGTCCAAATAGATTTCCCGCGCCGGCCAGCAGGTTATACCCGTCGATGATCAAATGCATCGGCATGCCTCACGCTATCGTGCCCGTGAGGAAACAGTCAATCCGAATCCGCATAGCAACCGGTGTAATTCTTGACAAGGCGCCGGACATCTGAGAATAGTTTCCCATTGTCTTCTATCTCCGAAAGACCCATGCAGGTACGAACGCCTCGACTGCCTTCAGTCAAACCCTTCGCCCTCCTCTCGTTCGGTGTCCTCTTCTTCCTGTCCGCCCACATCCTCCTCATCCAAGAAGCCCGGGCTCGGTCATCCGAAGACCGTCTTCAGCGGTCGACATCTTCCGACCACAGCCGCGTCAGAGGAACGACAGCGTCCCTTGCTCCCGTTACCGTCCGCAATTTTCGTGTCATGACCAGCCCGGAGAAAACCAGACTGGTGTTGGACCTTGATCGTCACGCCACGGTCATCGAACAGCGAACGGCCGATCCAAGTCGCGTGGTGATCGCCCTTCCAAACGCATGGCTGAGCCGTCCGGCGAAAATCAAGGCCAAGAATGGGACGATCCCGATACCCTTCATCATCACTGAACTGCCCCCCCACGCCGTCGCGGTGTCTCTTCCAACGACATCGTTCCATACCTATAGGCACTTCACGCTGTCCAACCCGCCTCGCTTGGTCATTGACGTGACTCCCCCCCCTCCGCAAGTCTCTCCGTACGCGGAAGATCCACATGAAGTTCCGCAGCGGTTTACTGCTCCTGCTTCGCAAGCCCTGACCCCGCGCGCCAAGGGATACACGACCATTGTCATCGATCCCGGACATGGGGGGAAAGATCCGGGGGCCCGCGGGATCCGAAAGACCGAGGAAAAGGACATTACTCTCAAGGTCGGACTCTTGCTTCGTGATCTGCTGAGCAAGCGGTCCGGCGTACGCGTGTTGATGACCCGGGACCGTGACGTGTTCATTGAGCTGGAAGACCGGGCCAGGTTTGCGAACAGCCACGAAGCGGATCTTTTTGTCTCCATCCATGTCAACTCCCATCCATCACGCGCGGTCAAAGGAATTGAAATCTATCACTTCGGCGAAGCCAAGGATCAGCGGGCTCTCGAAGTCGCTGCACGGGAAAACGGCACCCCGATGAGCAACACCGGGGTCGGGTGGGAATATCTCGTGGCCGATCTCTTGACGGCGAAGAAGATCGAGGCGTCCCTCGATCTTGCCTGGAACGCCAAAGAAGCCATGATCTCCCAGATGAACGGGCACTACCTGGTCAACGACCATGGCGTCAAGACGGCTCCCTTTTATGTATTGAGGTTTACCAGTATGCCCAGCATCCTGGCCGAGATCGCCTATA
>CAYXKP010000077.1:0-19971 GCA_964465695.1 uncultured Nitrospira sp. | reverse complement strand
ACTGGGAAGCCTAAAGTCCTCCCAAGATCTCCGCCGTACCTAATCGTCCTCGGTTAGGTGCGTGCTCCTCCCACCCTAATTTCCGATCTATTTTTCTACTCCTCCTGACATTCTTCTAGCTCCGGGCGACGGGCCGTACCGGGTGTCCGGACGCTTGGAGGACGCCTGCTATACTTTGGGCAATTGCGGCATCATTTGTATACTGACGGTATTCCACCACATGAAAATCTTCATGCTGGGCCTCATGAGCGTGTTCCTGTTCTGGCCGGATATCGGATCCGCTGAACTCTATAAATGGACCGATGACCAAGGGAACCTTCACATAACCGATACACCACCACGCGTGGCGCAAAAGAAATCGATGAATAGGGCATCGCCGGTTCCTCGATCTGCGGCGCCGAAGAAAGCCTCGGTTCGACCGATTTTGCCCGGGCCGATCCAGGCGGAGATTCATCCCGTACCCGATCCAATAGTCCCTTCTCACGCTAGCCAGGAAGCTCCCATCCACCAGACCATCGAAGGTTTGAGTGTGAGCCAGGCAACGCTGACAAGTTTCTGGCAAACCTTCGACGGCGACCGGTTGAATACCAAGTCTCCCGTTCAGCGATGGAAGGACAAACAGGGACTTGATCACGTCGCGGATGTTTTGCCGCCGACTCCGAGTGATTCAAAAATTGCGCCGACGTTGGAAGGTGTTCCTGCTTCACACACGGCGCGTAGTGCGAAGCAACCGGCGTCCGGTGCATTTCATTCGCACCACCGACCCACCGAGTGAAGGGAAGGCATGCAGCGTTTGAAACGGTATAAGACGATCATGAACATTCCGTTTTTGGCCGTCCTCTTCCTTGCTGCCTTATCGACTCAACATGCAGCAGGTAATGTCTCGGAAACTCCTACCGCATTTTCCGAAGATGGTCGATTTCTGCTGGTCCAGACGGATGAACTGGTGGTCTGGGATCTTGAGACGAAGGCGCTCGTCGCGAAGATTCCCGACCTTCATTGTCATCAGATCGCGTTGCTGAAACAGGACGGGTGGGTGCTGTGTGTGGAGCACAGCGTGACCATCTACGATTGGAAGAACCGAGCATCAGTAACGACCATTCCACCGGAATCGCAGCAGCCCTACAGCCTGTTGGCCTATTCGAATAAGACCGATCGGATGATTCTCCGCCACGGGAACGGGGCCGTGTCCGTTTGGCAGCTAGGGAAGAGGCCGGTGCCGCTCAAACATATTGCGCTGGACGAGAAGAAAGACATCCTCTCGGTTGCCGCCTCGCCCGATGCGAAGCTATTGGCGATTGCGCAAGGCCACACGATTCGTCTGCATGACCTCAGCGGGGCAACCATCCGTGATGTCGCTATAGAAGGCGGCAAACCGCAGGATCTCCTCTTCGCACCCGACAATTCTCGTTTGGCGGCGAGTGTAGGCAAGCTGATTCTCCTGATCGATCCAGTGGAAGCATCCATAGCCGCGCGCGCAACGTTGTCGACTGTTGAAGGGGCCCGGGGCCCTCTCACGCCCGAGGTCTTCTCTCGGGACGGTCATCGATTAGTGGCGGCGAACGGAGAATGGAGCTATGCCCTTTTCAATACCGATACGGGCGAAATGATCACTTTGACCGAGTTCACCTATGCAGCTCCAGGGCGAGGGATGCGCTCACCGACACGGCTCCGTGCCGTTGACATAGCCGCCGATGCAGAATACTTGGTCGGACAACCGGAGCATCTCCACACCTTACAGATCTGGGATTTACAAAGAGGTGTGATGTTGCCGGACCTGTGCGGAGAGGATTGCCGCAACGTTGCCACCCGCGTTTCATTACTCAAATGGTCACCGACCGGCTCGAAGATCGCAGTGGAGATGCAGGGAGGCCTCAACCCGGATCTGGATGGAAAGATATCGGTTTGGGATGTTCCCTCACGTTCCCCGGAATTGGTGTTGGACCCCCGCCGAGCTCAGGCCAAAGTATTGGCCAAACGAACGACTCCACCGACATTTATTACGACGGCACCTGCTGCGCCGGCTTTCGTCCATGCGGAGGCCGTGCGTGCAGTCGTGACATCCCCCAGTACCAATCTGCTCGTCACAAGCGGTGACGACGGATTGCTGAAAATCTGGGATCCAGGGCAGGGTATCCTATTACGTCAACTGGCACTGCCCGCTCCGGCCAACGCACTGGCGTTCAGCGCCGATGGCGCAATCCTGGCAGTGGGTACCATGGGAGGAGACGTACGTCTGTGGGAAACCAAGGCGTGGCGAGAGTTCCTACCTTATTCAAGCAGGCAAGGCCCGATCAACGCGTTGCAATTCATTCCCGGCAATCGATTTCTCGTCGTCGCTGGAAGACAATCGAGTGTTCCTGTCGTGGATCTGGTCACCCGAACGGTAGTGAAAAGGCTTGTGCATACCAGCCGTTATCCGGCATGCGAGGAAAAAAACTGTATGAAGAACCGAGCTGTGGGGGGAGAGGTCGTAGATCGCCTAAGCTTCTTGGACGGAAGTACGCTTCTGATGACGGTCTCGCGATCGCGTCCCGTCGTCTGGGACATCACCACGTGGGGCGAGGTGGAGAAGCCGGCGGGGCTTCCGGATGCCTGGTCCGGTCTTGGATGGAAACAGCCGTTTGTCCGGACGACCACTCGCTCCGTTGTTCCGAACGCCTCGACCCTTGCGGTTTGGGACACCCGGAACAATACGATGTTGGCAAGGTTGGATACCTTCACCGATCGGGATACGCAGATTGACCATGGGCCGGCCGTGGCGTTAGGGACATCGATGGCCATCGACCCATCGCACCGATGGGCCGCCACCCGCGTCGGAGAGCGTATTTCAATATGGGAGCTTCCGGCGCAAGCAAAACACAAGACGTTCCATGTCAGAACTCCGTATCATCTTCAGTGGACGAGCGACGGCAAGCATTTGATCGTGGCCACTCTTGATCGTAAAATCCTCGTTTGGTCCGCCGAAACCATGGAGCCTGCGCACTACTTGCGGGATCCTTCCGTAACTCACTAGGGGAATTCGTCTTTCATACGGGTCTTGTTCGTCCCTCACCATTCGCCATCTGGTCCATTGTATCGGCGGTAAGTTTTGTGATACCAAACAACCAGGTGTGTTGAATGAGAGGGTGAATGGGAAAGAAGAAAGCATCCGCGTCAGAGACTGAATCGAAATCTTCCACTCTTCGATCAAACCCTGAACCAGCCGCAAAGACGAAAGCCCCCGCCAAGCCGGCGGAACGGGTCACTGCGGTCGAGATGGGGGCGCGCCAACGGGAAATCTCCGTCTCGGAGTTTTTCACGAAGAACCGCCACCTGCTCGGCTTCGACAATCCGCGCAAAGCGCTGCTGACCTGCGTCAAAGAAGCGGTGGATAACGCGCTCGACGCTTGTGAGGAGGCCGGGATCCTTCCCGATGTGATGGTCGGGCTTGAGGTGGTGTCCAACGGTGAGCCGATTGCGCCCAGTCAAGCAAGCCGATTTCGCGTAACGGTGACTGATAACGGACCGGGCATCGTCCGGCAGCAAATTCCCAGGATCTTCGCGAAGCTGCTCTATGGGTCCAAGTTCCATCGGCTGCGGATGAGCCGTGGGCAACAGGGCATCGGTATCTCCGCCGCGGGGATGTACGGGCAGCTGACGACCGGCAAGCCGGTCAAAATTATTTCCCGTATCGGCCCCAAAGCCGCCGCGCATTTCTTCGAGGTCCAGATCGACACGAAGAAGAACGAGCCGCTGGTCCACGAGAACAAACAGATTGACTGGGAACAGCCGCGCGGGACCCAAGTCACGCTGGAAGTCGAAGGTAAGTATCAGAAGGGGCGTGCCTCGGTCGATGAATGGCTGGAGCAGACGTCGATCGCCAATCCTCACGTGAAATTGATCTACCGGACGCCTGAAGGCGAGACGAAAGAGTATCCCAGGACCTATCATGAGCTGCCGCCTCAACCGCGCGAGATCAAACCCCATCCCTACGGCATCGAGTTCGGCATGTTGCTGAAAATGCTGCAAGATACGAAAAGCCACACGCTCTCCGGCTTCCTTGCCGGCGATTTTTGCCGGGTGTCCACTCAGATGGCCGATGAAATCTGCAAAGCGGCGAAGGTTTCGCCGGAGGCAAAGCCTCGAGAGCTCAAGGGGCCGGTCGCCGAAACACTCTATAAGACATTGCAAGAGACGAAGATCATGGCGCCGCCGACCAATTGCATTTCACCGATCGGAGAGAAGGCGATCCTCGCGGGGCTCTATAAGCAGATCAAAGGCGAGTTTTACACGGCGGTCAGTCGGCCCCCGGCGGTCTATCGGGGTAATCCGTTCATCATCGAGGCCGGGCTTGCCTATGGCAACCGACCGCAAGACCAGAATAAGCCGCAGCTGCCTGCCATGCCGAAAGCCGAAGGCGAGCACGAGGAAGAAGACTCGGAACTCGCCCGCGTGATCCGCTACGCGAATCGGGTGCCGCTCCTGTACCAGCAATCGGCCTGTGCGACGTTCAAAGCGGTCTTGAGCACGACCTGGAAAAATTACGGCTTGACGCAGTCGCGCGGGGCTCTGCCCGGCGGACCGATGGTGATCTTCGTCCATATGGCCTCGGTGTGGGTGCCGTTCACGAGCGAATCCAAGGAAGCGATCGCCGACTACGATGAAATTCAAAAAGAAATCACGCTCGCGCTTCGTGAGTGCGGCCGTCGGTTGGGCCTCTTTGTTCGGCGGCGTGAACGGGCGGCCAGCGAGTATCGGCGTCGGAATATCTTCGAACTGTATATTGAAGAAGTCGTGGATGCCTGCAACCGACTCAAGGGCGGCAAGCTGCCGAAAGAAAAGCTGAAAGAGCAGCTCCAGAAGATCGCTTCCGTCCGGACCGGCGGTCAGAAAACCGACGAGGCTTTGGGAAAAACCGACGCCGGACCTGAAGGGCTGCCTCACTCGATCATCGTCACAGCGGAGGGAGTCGAGGGCGAAACGGCAGTGGCCACTCAGGTCGAAGCCGATCAAGCGGCTGCCGAGCCGCTAGAACGACCGGATCCTGTTGCAGCCCTCCCGGCTGCACATCCGAAAGAAAAATCCGCCAAGGATACGGGCGCTAAAAAGTTACCGACGAAGACAGCCGCAAGATCGCATCAGATCGCGCTCTTTGTCGGACAGCCCGAGATAAAGAAGGCGTCAGGCGGAAAATCTCTCAAGGCGACGAAGAGGGCGGCTCCCCGCAAACCCAAGTAGGACATCATGACGACGAAGACCAAAAAAACCACGCCGGTCGAGAAGAAGTTGATCGGCCTGGCTGACATCGTGATCCAAGCCGCCGAACGATCGAAAGACCCCACATTTCAGATCCCCATCCGCGCCCTTTCGAACGTGTCGTTCAATGAACGGAAGGGGCTCATCGAGATGGGCAGCAAGAAACAGGAACGGTCGTTTTTCAACGTCGGCATGGCGAAGAAATTCATGCAGACCGTGCTCGTGGCCGATGCGCTCTCCGAGTTGCAGCGAGCCGATCTCACCACGTCGCTGCGAGAAATTTACTATCGCACGAAACATACGATCAAGGACTCGCATGAGAATACCTTCGACACGCAGGATGAGTCCGATCCGGTGATCGAAGATCTGGAAGTCTCTCTTGCCGCTCTCCGGGAAGAGCTGCATGTGCGGGCAGAGAACAGCGGCAGCATCGTCGGGCCGGTGGTGTTCGGTGATGACGGCGATCGTGTCGATTGTTCCAAGCTCGGGAAAGGCGGCTACTCGGTGCCGTCGATCGTGGAACCGGAGTATCTGGAGATCCGTCGCTGTACCGCGGATTTCGTGCTGCTCGTGGAAAAGGGCACGCAGTGGAACCGGCTGTCGGAGGACAAGTTTTGGCGGCGTTATAACTGCATCCTGCTCACCGGGAACGGTCAACCGCCACGCGGGGTCAGACGCTTGGCGAGACGGCTGCATGAAGAGCATCGACTGCCGGTGTATGTCTTGGTCGACAACGATCCCTGGGGATACTACATCTATTCCGTCATTAAACAGGGCTCGATCAACTTGGCATTTGAAAGCCAGCGGATGGCGATTCCGAAGGCCAAGTTCATGGGCTTGTCGAGCGCCGATCCGGAGCACTATGAGCTGCCGCGCAACGTCGGCATCAAGCTCAACGAGAAAGACATTGCGCGCGCGAAAGAGTTGATGAACTATCAGTGGTTCCAGAAGCCGGCCTGGCAGGCCGAGATCAAGCGCATGCTGACCAGCGGGTTGAAGTACGAACTCGACGCATTGGCGAATAAAGACTTCCAGTATCTCACCAAGAAATACCTGCCGAAGAAACTTCAGGAACGGGATTGGCTCGACTAGCTTTCTCCCCGCGAACCGGCAACGACGCATCAGCCATGAAGAGCTTGCCTGCCTGGACAGCGTCCCTCCGTGACTGGCAACGCCGTGCTTTGTCGGCTGTCTGTACTCATCAAACCAAAGATTTTCTGGCGATGGCCACTCCCGCCGCGGGAAAGACGCGTTTTGCGCTGCGCGTCGCGCACGAATTCATGGCAACACGGGCCGCCATCAGAGTGCTGGTCGTCTGCCCCACGAATCATCTCCGCACCCAATGGTCGGATGCCGCGGGGAAAATTGGTTTGCAGCTTGACCCGACCCTGACCAACGAGCAGGCTGCTGAAGCATCCGACTATCACGGCGCCGTGGTCACCTACCAGCAAGTCTGTCTGGCGCCGGCGAGCTTCCAGCGGGTCTGCAAGAGCAAACAAACGCTGCTCATCTTCGACGAGCTGCACCATGCCGGCGACGGCAAGAACTGGGGAAAGGCGCTGCGCTCGGCGTTCGAACCGGCGGTATTTCGGCTGATCCTCTCCGGCACGCCCTTTCGTTCCGACAACAATCCGATCCCCTTCATTCGCTATGAACATGGAGAAAGCCGGGCGGATTTTGCCTATGGATACACCGACGCGATCCGCGACAACGTTTGCCGACCGATCGTTTTCCCAAGCTATGAAGGTGAACTCAGCTGGCTATCGAACGGCCGTGAACATCAAGCCACGTTTGAGGACGGATTGACGTTCGACCGGCAGCGGGAACGTCTGAAAACCGCCCTTCTGCAAGACACGTGGCTTGGGCCGGTGATTACCGATGCCCATGCGCAACTGACACGGCTTCGCAAGCAGGAACAGCCGGATGCCGGCGGGCTGATCGTGTGCATGGACCAGGACCATGCACGGTGGGTAGCCGAGCTGGTCGCGCGCGTGACCGGCACCAAAGCTGAAGTAGCCGTCTCGGACGATCCCGCCGCGTCGCGCACGATCGAGGAATTCGCCGGTCACAAGAAGCAACAGTGGCTCGTGGCCGTCAACATGGTGAGTGAAGGCGTGGATATCCCTCGGCTTCGCGTGGGTGTCTACGGGACAAACGTCATCACCGAAATGTATTTCCGACAGGTGGTCGGCCGGTTCGTCCGGATGCAGGACGGACTGCCCATACCGCAACGGGCGTGGCTCTATCTGCCCAAGGATCCGATCCTGGTGCACTACGCCAAGCAGATCAAGGCGGAACGCGATCATGTCTTGGAGGACATCATGCCTGCCGGACAACGAGACCTCTTCGGCCGAGTCACCGTCTCAACCAATGAATACATGCCGCTGATGGCTGTGGCGAGGATGGATACCCTGATCGGCGAAGAAGAGGCGAGAGGAGAGGGCGCCGCGGCAGCCGCGTCCGACCCGGCGGTCTCACTTCATGAGCAAAAACAAGACCTGCGTGATCTGCACCGATTGTTGGTAGCCAGCGTCGCAAGAAACAGCGGAATCGATCATCGTCGACTCAATGCCGAATTGATCGCGCGCACCGGGAGTCGCGTCGACCAGGCGACAGTCGAGCAGCTCCGGAAACGCATTCAACTGCTGGAGCGATGGAAAGAGCGGGGCTATGACGGAAAACGGTGATCAATGTATAAGCCAAGCCGCGACCTGCCCTTGGATTCCTGGCCTGTCATTCGTATCACTCGAAACGAGTCTCTATGGCGCCGCGACCCGCTCGGTTTAGGTCGGCGGCAGCATCCAATAGCACCAGCCGAGAATAATCGGGGTTGCCACATACATGGCCTTTTTCCCGAAGGCATCGTGTACTCCATAAATGAGGATTGTGGCGATAAAGCTGAAATAGATCCATCCAATTCCCCGATAGCTGGCGCTATGTTCTGCCGCCAGGGCGAGAGCAGGTGATCCAAGGATCAGTCCGGCTGATAGTGTGGCTAAGCGTTTCATCGCGGTCTCCTTCCAAGACAGGTAAAAAGATGGGGCTGGTTGCCGGCGGAGGAAATGGTTGTGGACATAAGAACGCCCTCGTGGTGATGGATACCAGGAGGGCATGGGGTTGATCTGGAACGGGGTCTCTGGTGGTGTCGGCGAGATCTAGCAAGGAGGCACAGAACACCTCTTTGTCTAATGGGATAAGTCATGCTGCGCCTTCCCGTCCAGGAAGTCAAATCAGCCGCTGTGCCCTGAGCGTGTGAGACTTACGAGTGAACTTTCAAAGCGAATGGCGGCGAGATCTTAGGAGATCTGTCCGTTTTATGCGGATTAACGAATGCCCGTATCAGGTAGCCGGCTTAGCCGTGTGCTTTTAATAGGGATCAATTCAATATCAGCCACCACCCCGCGATGGTCCGAGGGCCAGAGGGCGTCGCCGTTGGGGAGGCGACCGGGCTGGTCGAATGCGAGTCGGCTTGAATGGACGACCGGACTCCTATCATGACTTCCATCGAACAAGAAAATAAAATCGACGCGGCGATCGGTGGTGGGCCATTCAACGTAGATGTTTTGCCAGACGGTTCCACCCGATACTCCCGGATTCGCGACCCGGAAGACATCGATGAATCCCGGCTCCTTTTGCCATCCGGTGAGGACTGAGGATTGTTCTCCGGTATTCAAGTCGCCCATCAAGATCGCTCGTCCTGTTCCTCGGTGTTCACGGAATAACTCTCCGACTCGTTGGAGTTGGCATTCATCTCCTTTTGAAGTATGAGCGGAAAAGACTTGGATCGGCCCGTCGGGCATGTTGATCTCCGCGCGCAGGAGAATACGAGGATCGAGCCGCCGTTGGCAGCGTGGTAGATCATAAACTTCCGAGGCGATGATCGGATAGCGGCTTAAGATGGCCGGTCCTTCTTTGAAGCCGATGGCTGACGTGATCAGCCGATCCAAGAGACTGATGCCGAAGATCCGTTCGGTCGCTGGCGCGAATACGATCTGGTACCCGAGCGCCTCGGCGATCCGTTGCGGCACGTTGCCGTGTTTCCGGCTGTCTGACGCTTCTTGAAGGGCGATCACGTCGGGCTGCAAACTCCGCAATTCTTGAATCGCCAAGTCGAGCCGTTCTTCGAGATGGGTTCCACTTTCGAAGAATCCGGACCATGGCCCATCGTGCAGCAAGTTGTAGGTCAGAACGCGTAATTGAGCGGGCGTGTGTTCACCCTCGGCTGCCGCTGGTTCGACTGTGAGGCAGGTCAGCAGAAGACACATGACCGACCAGGACATGAGGATGGCTCTACTCATATACAGCCGGGGAATCCCCGAGTAGGCAGAGGCGCATGTCATCCGATAAAGTGTCGGCATATGAAGCAACGGCCGTCAATTATACTCTTTTCCATTCTGTATGGCGCACCTGTGCTGGCGGCCGATATTACTCCGCCGCCCCAATCGCCGCCATCGATCCCAAGTGATCCGCTGATCGAAAAATCCAAACCGGATACTCCTCCGAGCACTCGTGATCCTGGTATGGTGAAAGAGCCCGAGACGGTTCCTCATCCTGATTCCGTCGTCACGCCGCCTGTGATCGATCCCAAGATGGCCGTCGACCCGGAAGCAAAGACCGACAAAGAGCGGCATCCTATGCTTCCACCTCAAGCGATCCCGCCTTCCAACAAATGACGGGACGAGAGGCAACCATGTCAATCATCCCTGACGCCAAGAAAGATATCAAGGACATGGTGGTGGCGGGTTGCCGCGTGCAGCTCGCGTTTCACCAAGAAAACATCGAGAAGTGGATGGTCCACGGAACTGTTCGATGTGGAATTGAAGAACAAGCCGCCGAACGGTCGTTTCATACGGCCTCCTATGCCACGCGCGATGAGGCTGAAGAAGCCGCACTGAAGCAAGTAACCGATTTATTAGGTAACAATGTCGACAGGAATACCAGCCGAGTGAACAACTTGGATGACCGGGCTTAATCGAGGAGACGCACCGAATGCCGATGATTGGGCAAATGATTCCCGAGGGGAC
The DNA here is from genome assembly GCA_964465695.1 of uncultured Nitrospira sp. Taxonomy (GTDB): domain Bacteria; phylum Nitrospirota; class Nitrospiria; order Nitrospirales; family Nitrospiraceae; genus Nitrospira_D. The sequence goes on along the minus strand of CAYXKP010000077.1, from coordinate 9,709 downwards.
TTATCAGACGTATCATCAGAACGAGCTTCAACCCGTCACCCTGACCAGCTATAGGGACCGTTGGCTGGTTCTGGTGTTCTACCCCGGCGATTTTACATTTATCTGTCCTACGGAATTGGAAGATCTAGGGATGCTGTATCCCGAGTTTCAAAAGGTAGACGCTGAAGTAGTGGGGATCAGCACGGATTCCGTGTATGTGCACAAAGCATGGCGTGACACTTCTCCAGCGGTGAAAAACTTGCCGTTTCCACTGTTGGCAGATCCGGGCGGTCGTCTGGCCCAGCGCTTGGGCGTGTATCTCGGACAGGACGGGGTGGCACTGCGGGGAAGTTTCGTCTTCGACCCCGACGGCAAATTGTGTGCTTATGAAGTTCACAACAATTCCATCGGGCGTAATATGGAGGAATTGCTCCGCAAGGTACAAGCGGCGGTTTTCGTTCGTGAGAACGGAGGCATCGAAGTCTGCCCGGCTGGATGGAAACCCGGTGAAAAAACACTCAAGCCGGGTCTGGACCTGGTGGGAAAAATCTGATGAGCGAGGGCCCTATGGATTTTAAAGGTAAAAAATCGCTTCATTTCACTGTGGGGATGGCGCTCCTAGTGTGCATGGGCTGCGTACCGAAGGAGACTCAAAACTCTTTGGCTCAACACACGGGAGAACCGGGAAGCACCATCGTCAGAACCGAACCTCCCCGCTATCACTATCCCAATACCGCCGGCAACATCGTGGCCCCCCCGGGAAATCCGGCAGGAAATCCAGCCGGATCACCTCCCATCATCAACGGCACGGAAAACCAGTCCGCCGGCTGGCCTGCGGGACGTTAGCTCCCCCGCAGATACCGGCGTCCGCGCAGGACAGCCGCTTCTTGCGCCGACTTTTCAGCCGGTGCTAAGATCAGGACAAGATTTCGGTTGAGCTTAAGACATAACGCTCACCCGCACTCATTCTGATTCTTAGCCTTGAACTTCAGCCTTAACCAGTTGCTGATCTGACGATGCCCAATATTACCTTGCTTGTATCGCCCAGCTGCGGGGCCTGTCCCTCCGCAAAAAGCCTGTGGAAGCAATTGCGGGTGAAATACAGCTTCTCCTATCGCGAGGTGGACATTACAACGAAGGACGGCCAGGAACTGGCCGACCGACATTCCGTTAGAGCCGTCCCGGCAACGATTATCGATGGACGGTTGACGTTCGTCGGCGTTCCCAGTCGTGAAAGTGCGGAGAAGGCCATTCAATTGAAGATCAAACAGAGGGAAGGCTAGGCTATGGACGAAGACGATATCGAACTACCGGTCCTACCGAAGCTCGATAAGGGTCCTCCGCCCGATTGCCCGATATGCGGCGATCCCATGTCGTTCATCGACGGGGATTGGGCCTGTGTGGACTGCAATGGAGAGCTCTTGGGACCGGAGACCGGGTAGCGTACAATGACCCGCCATGTTGAGGGTCGTCACCGGTCGATTTTATCCTGAACTTGAGTCTGCGCTTGTCGATCATCTCACGCATGCCAAGGCCGCTGATCCTCTCGCGACGATCGCAATCGTCGTCCCATCCAAACCACTGGCCGATCGCCTTCGAGCCCTGCTCGCCGTCGAACACCGGCTGTCGTTTCTCAATCTCCGGGTACTGACTTTCCATCAATTAGCCCTTCGGCTGGCTGAAGAAGCAGCGGCTCATCCGTTGCCGAAGGTCGTTGACGAGCTGTTCTTCGAACAATTGGTTCGCCACATTGTTCGCAACAATATCCCCGGCCAGGCTCCATTACAACGAATCGGGCAATCCTCCGGGACGTGGGGCGCGCTCTGGGGGACGACTCGCGACTTGAAGGATGCCGATGTCGATCCAGGGCAGGCACTGCAAGGTCTCCGCGAGGGCTATTTCGAAGACGACGATAGAGAGTGGCTCGGTGCCCTCATGACCCTCTACGCAGGGGTGAAGGAGGCGGGCAAGACACTCGGGGTCGGAACGCAGGACGATCTGGCTGCGTCGCTCATTCCGGTTGTCTCGACGGCCTCGTTTCTCCAGCCGTTGAGCGAAGTGTTGTATTACGGTTTCTATGACTTGACGCAGGTGCAGCTGTCCCTTTTCGAAGCCGTCAGCCGAGCGAAGAACACGACGCTGTTTTTTCCGCTGGAGGACGATCCGGCCTATGGATTCGCCCGGCGTTTTTTTGACCGCTACATCCAACCGCTGGTGACGTCGGACGAAGCAACGATCCGACTGAAACGAGAGTCACCCGTTGTGACTCCCCACTCCGTCCAACTCACTGTACGGAGTACGATCGGGGTGGAAGAAGAATTGGCGACCACCTGCCGCACCATTCTCGATCTCGTTGAAACGAACGGCTATCGATTCGACCAGATCGGCGTCGCCGCCCGTACACTCGATCCCTACAGGCCCTACGTTCAATCAATTTTCGATCGCCATCGAATTCCCTTTTATACGACCGCGTCGCAACCGTTGATTGAGGAACCCATCTGCAAACTCATCTTGCTGCTGGTGTCCCTGCCGTTGAACGATTTCTATCGTGCGTCGGTCCTCGATGTCGTGACCTCTCCGCTCTACGTGACCGATTTGCATGACGACCGGTCGATGTCATACCGGCCCGAACAGTGGAAACTGCTTGTCCAAGCCTTGCACATCACGCACGGAGCAGAGGAGTGGAAACGGTTGGAGCGGGCAAGCCAAGCGTCAGTGATTCTCGACGATGGGGAGAATCTCGTCGATGCTCCGGCCATTACGCCGGAAGTGATCGGTCTGCTCTGGCAGGTGGTCTCACAGCTCATGGAAGACTGTTCGATCCTTCCATCCCGAGGCACGATCGGGCGGATGGTCGCGGCTTGTCGAGCGCTCGTCGATCGGCGTCTGCGTCGGCACGAGGCGGCGACGTCGACGGGCGACGCCGATGTTCTACTCGCGCGCCAAGCCATGACGTGGGACGCGATCGATCGCCTCTGGCTGACGCTCATGGAATTGGAACCGCTCAACGAGGAATTGACATGGGCCGAATTCGCCGAATTGCTGACGCATACGTTCGAGCGGACGACGAGGCCCTTTCACGATGGTGCATCGCAAGGGGTCATGGTGTGTGACGTTATGGGGGCTCGCGGGGTGCCGTTCAAAGCGCTGTTCGTCCTGGGCCTGAACGAAAAGGTCTTCCCCCGCTATATTCGAGAGGACGCGTTTCTGCGGGATTGCCATCGGCGTGTACTCGACGCCACACTCGGATTCAAGGTCGATGAGAAGCTGGCGGCGTATGGAGAAGAGACCTTGCTCTTCCACCTGTGTTGCCAGGCGGCCTCTCACCGGCTTTACCTGTCCTATCAACGGGCTGATGAATCGGGGCGCATGCTGGCTGCTTCTCCTTTTCTTGGAGAAGCCCGCCGTCGATTTGCCCATGGCGAGCAACCGATCGACGTGGTGCCGCGCCGCTTGAGCGATCGAGTGTTGCAGCAGCCGTCGGTCAAACTGTTTCTTCCGCCGGATGAACTGACTCAATGGCTGGCGATCAATGGACAAGACCCCACCGCTCTTGTGCAGGCGCTCGGGCGCGATGCGGAGACGTTGCGCCATGGGGCATCGGCGCTGGAGCGAATCGAAGAGAACGGCACGGCGCTGAATTGCTTCGATGGGATCACCGGAACGCTCGAGGCGCATTGGTCGCGGGTCATTGAGCGAGGCTTGGCTCCGACGCCGCTCGAACGGTATGCGCGCTGTCCGTTTCAATATTTTGTCGCCGATGTGCTTCGGCTCGAACCCAGTCGTGTGGCGATCGGGCAAGAGCCGGATACGGCGCTGATCGGTACCCTCTGTCACGCATCATTGCGTCGGGTCTATGAACAGCTTGTGAAGGAGGGATGGCCGACCGAACAAGCGGCCGGCAAGGAGAAGGAGCAGACGATTCGTGCATTGGTGGAACAGGCGGCGACGGAATTAGAATCACAACATCGGACGGGCCATTATCTGCTCTGGGAGTTGGTGAAAGAATTGATCGTGATCTTGGTGATCGCGGCGGTGGAGGCCGATGAAATGGAACAGCTCGAACATCCGTACACACCGGTCGCGTTCGAAGTGGAGGGAGAAGGAGCGGTTCCGGATGTTATCCACGAGGGATCGTTGAAGATCCGCGGCCGCATCGATCGGCTCGATCGACATCGGATGTCCGGCGCGCTGCGGGTGCTCGATTACAAATTCAAAGTGGGCTCAGCCATGAAACCGGAAGACCGTCATCTGGCTCAGTCGGCGGTCCGTGGTTATCGGCTCCAACCCCCGCTCTACAGTTGTCTTGCCATTCCCGGGCAGCCTGCACCGAGCCACGTGCAGTTTCTGTTTCTCGCTCCCCAGTGGGCTACAGCCATCAGTCGTTCGACGTTTGAGGCCACGTCGTGGGCATCTGATACCGGGATTCTGATCCGGAACACGATTAAGACCTTGGCGGATGGCATACGCGCCGGGCAATTTTTCATTCTTCCCGACGGCTATTGCGACGGTTGTGACTTTCGTGTGGCCTGTCGGCGGGAACATGCTCCGACTTGGTGGAGAGCGCATCGTGCGGTTGAGCCGAAAGTGCTGAAGACGCTTCGTGTGCAGAAGATTGCCGATGAATGACGAACCCCACATATCGGATCGTATGGCGCGAGAGTCGGCTGAGACAACATTCGACCGCAATGTCGTGGTCGTAGCCGGAGCGGGGACAGGCAAGACGACCCTGCTCGTGAATCGTCTCGTGCATCTGCTGATGAAGGAACCCGCTCCGGTTCCGATCATGCAGGTCGTCGCCTTGACGTTCACCAACAAAGCGGCAACCGAAATGAAGGTGCGATTGCGGGAGCGGCTTGTTGCTCTTGCGCGCCCGGAGGCAGATTCGAGTCGGTCGGGCGACGGGGGGGCCGTCTCTTGCAGCGATCTTCAAGCACGCTATGGGTTGAACGGCGACGAGATCGCCGCCCGTGCTCGGGAGGGACTCGACGACCTGGAAAAAGCCCAGATCGGCACCCTCCACAGTTTCGCCGCACACGTGCTGCGGCTTCATCCATTGGAGGGCGGCGTCGATCCCGACTTCAAGGAAGACGACGGCTTGCGGTTCGAAGAACAGTTCGCCGCCGCGTGGGAGTGCTGGCTTGACCATCAATTGAGTCGAGCCGGGCAACACCATCCCTTGTGGCGATCGGTCTTATCGTCGACCACTCTCGAGGCGATCAGAGCGTTGGCCCGGTCCTTGTGCAGTGATTTGGTCGAGCTGGATCGCCTGCAGCAACAACTCGCATCGACAGCAGTACCTCCGTCCGTCTTGGACTGGATCAGGCATATGGCGGACCGGGCACATCAGCTCCTGAACGCGTATGACCGGCCGAAGCGTCGTAAGGTGGAGCACATGCTCGCCGCGGCGGCATCTTTGATGCGGCTCGTTGAAAAACAAGGGTTGCCCGGCCGGCAAGAATTGACGGCGGTGGAGCGAGAATGGCTCGGCAAGGACCTGGGAAGCGTAGTGGGTGGGTGGGACAAGCACGATTTCAAAGAGGCCGCTGCGCTCATCCGGACGGCACACCAGCTTCTGTCGGTCGATCATGCATTCCTGAACGACCTCTTGAACCTGCTCATTCCGTTGGTGCGGGGCATTCGAGAAAACTTTGCCCGGCAAGGCTGGCTGTCGTTTGATGGGCTGCTGGCACGGGCACGGACGCTCCTCTTCCGGCATCCGTCAGTCCGTGAACGGATCAAACGAGACTATCGAGCCGTGCTGGTCGATGAATTTCAAGACACGGATCCGGTGCAGTATGAAATCATTCTGGCGATCTCGGAGCGGCAAGGAAGCCAGACGAATGACTGGCACAACATGGCGCTCGAGCCGGGGAAACTCTTCATCGTCGGAGATCCCAAACAGTCGATCTATGCCTTTCGGCGCGCCGACATCGAAGCCTTCGATCGGGTCGTAGACAAGGTCGTGATCGACGGCGGAGTGATCCGCACGTTGACGACGAACTTCCGAAGCGACGAGGCGGTCTTGGAGCCGGTGAATGATGTCTTTGATCGGCTGTTCGAACGGCAGCCGCTGGTTCAGCCGGCGAATGTCCGATTGGAGGTACGGCCTCAGCGGCGTTCGGCGTCGATCGAGCCGGGGGTTCGTCTCATCGCGACCACGCCGAAAGGGGAAGACGGAACATTCGATGCAGCAGAGGCGACGCGGGCTGAGAGCGAAGTGCTGGCTCGCTGGTTGACGGACGAAGTCTTGGGCCGTCCTTCAATGAAGCCGGGCCATGTGGCGCTTCTGTTCAGGAAGCTCACACAAGCCGATGCCTACCTCGATGCCTTGCGCCGGCACGACATTCCCTACGTCATCGAAGGAGAAAAACATTTCTATCGCCGCCAGGAAGTCATCGATCTCGTGAATGTGCTGCGGGCCCTGGATCACCCTCATGACGAAATCGCCCTGGCCGGTCTCCTTCGTTCACCGCTTGGAGGGCTGACGGATCGGGATCTCTTTGAGCTCAAGCAGGCGGGACATTTCAATTACCTCTACGCCGCGCGCCTTGAGGGGTGGCCCCATGCCCGTGCCGCGGCTGTTCGACGGCTGTTCGAGCACTTGGCTTGGCTCCACCGGGCCGTCGCGATGCTGCCGTTGGCCGAGGCCATCGGGCTGATGTTTGACCGGCTCCCCATCCTCGAACTGGCCGCAGCGTCGCTCCATGGAGAACAGGCCGTGGCCAACCTCATGAAGCTCAAACAGACAGCCGCGTCTTTGGCCGACCGGCCTCATATGACCTTGAGTGGATTTGTGGAAATCATGATCGACCGACTTGAAGAGCAGCCGGACGAATCGGAGAGTCCTCTCGCCGAGGAATCGCTGGAAGCCGTGCATGTTTTGACGATTCATAAGGCCAAGGGGCTGGAATTCCCCATTGTCGTGTTGCCGGGCCTCCATCAGGGAAGTGGACGGGAGTGGGGCATGCCGCAGGTCTCATACGATTGGTCGAGCGGAATCTACGGGATTTCCCTGGACCGCCATCGATCGCTTGGTTCACTGTTGGTCCAACACAAGCTGCGGCTTCGAGAAGAGGCGGAACGTCGACGGGTGCTCTATGTGGGGATGACCAGGGCCAGGGAACTGTTGCTGTTATCAGGGGGGGGGACGTCCCGTTCGGTCGGTGAAACGGTCTTCGATCTGCTGCAAGATATCGGAACGGGGGAGATCGGGGCCGACTCGACCGAGGCCTTGAAGATCGGCGGGAGCGAGATTCCCCATCGAGTCATCAGAGCACCGGAGCGAAAGTCTCCGCGCCGTCGATTGGATAAAGCAACCAATGCGGGGTTGATTGACCACCGGAAGACTGCCGAACAGTGGGCAATAAGAACTGCTCGGTGGACGGAAATTCGTGAGAACCCGCATCATCTGACACCGACGACGCTGGGGAAACGGGCGCGAGCGGTCATAGGTGTGATGACGCCGGTTCGATCGGATGCAGAGATTAAGCGGTTGGCCGGCGTGGTGGCTCACCGATTGCTGGAGCGATGGGACTTTTCAGAGGACCCCTCCGGGCTGCTTGCCCAGGTTGTTTCGGCCGTCCAGGCAACCCTTGGGGCGGGAGACCAGTCCCATGCTGGAGCGGTCGCCGAGTCCGTGAAGGAACTTCTTATGACTTTCAGTCGATCGGATGTCTACGCGTGCCTTCGTTCCGCCGACATCCTTGGCCGAGAGGTGCCGTTCATCATGCCCTGGAGCGACAGGCAGGTCATGGAGGGAGTGGTCGACCTTCTCTACCGGCTGAATGGAGAGCTCTGGATAGCCGACTATAAGACCGACGCGATATCGGCCGATCAGGCGGCGGTACGGGCTGAGCAATACCGCCCACAGGGTGAGGTCTATAAGGCCGCTGTCAAACAGAGCATTGGAACTGAACCGCGGTTTCACTGTCTGTTTCTTCGATGCGGGGCGGCAATAGAATTATGACGATAAAGGACGGCCGAAATGGCCAGGCGGGACCCTATCTCAGTTGAGGCCTTTGCACGGCTGGTCCAGCAAGCGATCGACGACTTGCCGCCTACCTATGCCAAGTTGATGGAATCCATCGCCGTTGTAGTAGAGGAGGAGCCGCCTCAAGATGTCCTGGAAGATCTGGATCTTGACAGAGGGGAAGACTTGCTCGGTCTGTATCAAGGCCAGCCGCTGGCGGACGATTCGTTCTTCAGGCCTGGAGGGGAACCGCCGCCACGGATTTCCATCTATCGCGGACCGATCCTCCGGCTGTGTGAGAGCCCGGAAGAAGTGGTGCAGGAAGTGTACGATACGGTGGTTCACGAACTGGGCCACCATGTGGGCTTGGATGACGACGAGATGCCGTACTAAGCGAGTGTCGAGATTCGAGTCCCGCAGGGCTGAGTCGAAAGCACTGTCTCGGCTCAACCCCACCGACTTTTAAGAGGGAACGACCTTTTGGTTTTCTCTCTGGTACCCCAAGAGAAGCATGACGGCTCCAACCAGCACCATGGGCAAGGAAAGGATTTGTCCCATGGTGATCGGTCCTAAGAGGAATCCTAAATGCTGATCGGGCTCACGGAAGAGCTCAACAATCAGTCGGCTGATGCCGTAACCGGTGATGAAACTCCAAAAGACTGTGCCGGGCGGGGTCGGACGTCGATCGATCCACCATAATATTGCAAATAAAACTAGGCCTTCCAGCGTGGCCTCATATAATTGCGAGGGATGGCGGCAAGCAGGCCCCCCTGCCGGAAAGACCATGCACCAGTCCACGTCGGTCGACCGACCGAAGAGTTCACCGTTGATGAAATTCCCGATCCGGCCGAACCCCAAGCCGATCGGTGTGACGCAGGCAGCCAAATCCGCGATGGTATAGGCAGGAATTCCTTGCCTTCGACTGAACCAGATCAGCGCGATGATGGTTCCGATAAGTCCGCCATGGAAGGACATGCCTCCTTCCCAGACCGCGAGGAGTTTCAATGGATTTTGACTGTAGTAGGAAAAGTTGTAAAAGAGCGTATAGCCGATCCGCCCGCCAAGAAACACGCCGAAGGCCGCGTAAACGACCATGTCGTAGATCTGGTCTTTCCTGATCGCCAACCCTTTACGGGCAACTTTGTGCTGAATGACAAAGTAAGCCGCGGTCAGGCCGATCAAGTACATCAGCCCATACCAGCGGAGCTGGATGGGGCCCAGCGACACGAGAACTGGATCGATATCGGGATAGGGGATGGCGGCTGGGTGACTCATTACTGTGCTTTCAGGATAGTCCTTCGCGGGATGGTGCTTATAGCTTGAGGGGAACATGAATCAAGGATCATCGGCAGTACCCTGTGCGACCTACGGCAAAACTTGCCGCAGGATCATACGGTGGCTCACTTGTCAATGCAAGCGCGCAAAGATTAGAGACGGTTAAAGTTTGACTCCTGCAAAGCGGCTTCTATGGCTGCTTTGCAAGCCTGTATGAATCGAAAGTGTTGGTTTTCTGAAACGACTGTGGTTCGGTCTGTCGAGAAAAAGAGACCAAATATTAGTCACCTCTCATTGACAAAAAACGCCACCTGCTGTTTTTCGAGGAAATTCTCCTCTTGACGAACATTCATATCCTGGCACAGAGCATGCTCAAAGACCTTGGCTTAGGAAGAGTCACTGAACGATCTTCCAGCTCATTCACCATTATGAGGAGGTTCACCATGTCGGAGCAGGGGAATCAGGTCGCCAAGGCAGCAGCAT
>CAYXKP010000076.1:0-20103 GCA_964465695.1 uncultured Nitrospira sp. | reverse complement strand
CTGCCACACAGCGTGAATGTTGTAAGCCATGAAGTTCGACTTCTGGACCGGAGCATCACGCGACAGACGAGCAGGAGGATTCTCCGCATCAAGGACCGGGACCGCGCCGCGCCAGGCTTCTCGCGGAGGCAACTTGATACCACGATCCTGCATACGCACATAGCCACGGGCATGAGTCACGAAGAACCCATCGCAACAAACCCCGACCGGCAAGGTCACATCGTTCTTCTCACTGATCGTGAAGCCTGCCATCGTGAAATCGAACATATCCTGCTGGTTTTCGGCATGAAAGACAATCATCCCGCAATTCAGCAGGTAGGACACTTCGATGTTGTCCGGTTGAATGGCGAGCGGTGCATTGACTACGCGGCAAGTAAACATGGCGACGACCGGAAGACGGTGTCCGGGCCAGGAGGCGATGCCTTCGAGGCCACGCAACGTACCAGGACCGGCCGTGGCGGTGTAGCAACGGACACCCGAGCGCGATCCACCGGCGATGGCTGCCATCACGCCGACTTCTTCCTCGCCACGATAATATTCTTTCACATAGCCTTCGCCGTAGAGTACGCCGACGAGCTGCATCGTTTCGCTCTGCGGTGTGATCGGATAGGCGATGGCCAAATCCACATTCGAGCGACGAATCGCCTCCTTTGCCGCTTCGCTGCCTGTAATGAACTCTTTTGTGCGAGGCGCCTCGTGAAACATATATTCCGGCGTCACCACCCGCTGTCTTTTCGCTTCGCCATGCGGATCTTTTTTTCCATCCGACTTCGGCACCGCGACACTGGTGATCGGATCGCCTTGGGGATTGGTTTTGACTTCGGTCTCGCTCATGGTTTCACCTCTATAAAGATGGTGAGCTGTGCGCTCAACCTACCCTTCTCGCTTCATCTGTTCTGCTGAATGACCGAACATCGCCGCGCTGCCGGCCCCCCCGGGAGTCGGGGCAAACGCCATCGGATTGGTGTGGGTCTTTCCGCCATGCACCTTCGATTGCGTTCCGGTAAAACGCACGTTCTCACCGTTTTCCGGCAACTTGATACCCATTTGTTCACGTACCCGCTTGAAGATTTGGGCCACTCGCTTCAATTTGGCCGTATCTGAATCGCGAATGGTGAGCATTGCATCCTCATGACCCTGCTCGGCACAAATGGCCATGGTGCAGCAATTCGTCCCCGCTCGGATCATCTTGAGGGTCAGGTTCGCGTAGTGACAATGCACACCGATGAAGATGCAGGCTTCGATCTTATTGCCCCAAATCGTAAGGTTGGGATGATTGGGGTTGATGACTTCTTCGGGATCGATCTTCGGATACTTGGGCCGATAATCCGGCATTGGAATGATCATGACTTCCGGAATCTGCGCGGCGATTTCCAATGTCGCTTTCGCTTTTTCCACGGCATGATCGTTCCAGGCCCAGAGCAACAGCGGTCCTGGAAAGAGAGTCGCGTTCGGACTCGTCAGCATTTTCCGCGCCATCTCTTCAATGACGACTTCTTCATTCGGTTCGAGTAACCCATAAAACAAACCCTGCCCAGGATCCGGCAGTGACACACCCAACTGCGCGGCTGACGGAGGATGGAAGCCCGCAGGCCCCGGTACGATGATGCGCTCTCTAGTATCCTGTGTTGTTGCCACGCCCATTCCCCTTTCCTCGCTCTATTCCGACCTTACCCCACGACTCTGACCTTATCCGACGACCGGACTAGCCAAAACGGCAGTCGTACTTTTTTCACCATAGGTGATGTTCTCTGTCAGTGCTGCCTTCGGCAACTGATCGATCATGATCATCTTGATGGCGTTGTTCTTGGCCATGTTGTCGCAGACCCACACGCATTGCGCGCAGCCCTTGCAGCGGTCCACCGCCACGTAGGCCGAACCGTACTTGAATCCTTTATCCTTGCCCAGTTCGTCGCTGTACTGGATCGTATTGGCCTCCGGGCAATATTGCGTACAGAGCTTACAACTCTTTGCGGCGCAGATTTCAACACTGATATCGGCAACGAGGTACATAAAAACTCCTTTGTGGCTCGACTACGCGTTGGCCGTCGCCACCGGCTCTTCCGCACGCTTGACGTCGGCTGAGGCCCAGCCATGGTCGACGGCATAGTTCCATCCCGCCCGCATGACAGCCACGTTTTTCTCGATGAGTTCCTGCTTCTTCTTGAACTTTCGCTCCACGACGCTGTCGAGCGCAGCGGTACCGCCGGACACCACGAACCCTTTGCCGAGGAACCGATCCTTCACCGCCTGATCCAGCCCGGCCATGCTCGTCAAGCCCGTGATTGCGCCAATACAGCCCATGAGCGCCATGTTCGTGGCGAGATCCATACCTGCGACTTCCAATGAGATCTTCGTCGCGGGAAAGTAATAGAGTTTCGCGCGACGCTCTTGAAGCTCACGCGCCTGATCTCTGTGAAGATTCATCGGCCCGTCATTATTGATCAGGGCAATCCCATCTTCCTTCAGACCAAAGTAGAACGGCATCGTATAGGACTTGCCGTGGGTGATGACTTGCGGATGGAAAATGATGATGATGTGCGGAAACGTGATTTCACCGATTTCATAAATCGGCTCATCCGACACGCGGACGTAGCTTTCGACCGGTGCCATCCGCTTTTCCGATCCGTAAAACGGTACGATGGTGCTTTCACCGCCGGCATTGATGACGGCAGTGCTGAGAATATGCGAACCGGTGACGACGCCCTGACCGCCGACTCCCGCCATTCTAATATTGAAACGCTTTGCCATGATCGACCTCCTCGTGAACGCTTAGGCCTTGTTGGGAATCGCAGCAGGAGCAGCCGGCTTGGCGAGAAACTCCTTATACCCATAGCGCTCAGTGAGGTATTGCTTTGCTTCTTCGCTGACATACTCCGTGAATTGATACCGATCATTCTCAACCGTCTTCGCGTCTTCCATGACCTTGTCGGTCGGAATGGCATATTCGATATTGCATGACGTGTAGGCCTGAATGTAAGTCGACCCGACTTCGCGCGCAATCAACACCGCTTTCTTGATCACGCTTTCCACACGGCGCGGATTGTTCGGCACCACCGTGGCGACGTAAGCGCAACCGGCGACCTTTGCCATCTGCACCATATCCATCTTCTCAAACTTTTTGCCGAGCGGTGCCATCTTCAGCACGGCGCCGCGATTAGTCATGCCGCTCTCCTGACCCCCGGTATTGCCATAGACTTCGTTGTCCAACATGATCGTCGTGAACCGCTCCTTACGAAACCAGGAGTGGAGGACTTGCTGGAAGCCGATATCCGCTGTACCGCCGTCGCCGGCCATCACCACCACATCCTTGGGCTTGTCGCCGAAACGAAGCCTGAGACCTCGGGACAGACCGCTTGCCACTCCATTTTGATCACCGTAGTTGCCGTAGACGAATGGAATGGCCGCCTGAGAAATGGCCAAACGACCGCAACCGGCCGTCCCTACGGTAATCGTGTCTTCGGGATTGGGAAATGCAATCATGGCCAGCCGGATAAAGAGCGTCATGGCACAGCCGGCGCACATCGGGTGTTCCTCCAATACTTCCTTGAAGCTACCCATCTGTGAAACAGTAACCTTCTTTCCAAAAGGACCATGTTCCACCATGTCCCGATATTCCTTTGGCATGAATTTCTCGAATCCAGTGGAAAACTTGACATAATCAAGGCTCATCAGGCACCTCCCTTATATCGTTGGCAACGGTTGACCGCTGCGCATAATCATTCGCTCTACCTACATGCATCGAAGAAAACTTGAGGACTTAAGGATTGAACAACCAGACCACTACCACTACTTAAGCCTCGGGCATCCTAGCAAAGCCGAAAAAAGACTGTCAATCTTTACTCAACCTTTTCTCGTCTCCGCAGTCATCCACAGCAAAAAAGAACTGGAAATTTTGGCGCATTTTTCATTCGTCTCGTATAGATAGTATAACGCCATGAAAATCAAAGCAACTTCTAAGAGGGCCCAAGGTATCCAAAAGAAGGCCTAGATCAACTTAGCCACATAGGCCATTTGCCCCAACCATCACACAACGAGGACCCTGCAATGAAGTACCCACTCTGAACTTTCTTGCCATTCTAGCCATTCGCTCTTTTGACATTGCCGATCCATGCCATTCCGTTTACACTGCATGATATGCCGCTACGCGTTCTCATCCCGGGCGAAGATGATGCGGGTGTTCATGTCGGTGGAGTGCATAAGCGCCCGCCGATTCCGGACGATTCATTCAAAGCCGAATGTCCGAAATTCATGGCACACGGCCCATGCGGAGGAGTGCGAAAAGGTGGGTTCTGCGAAGTCTATCCCGAGATGAAATGTCCCTGGGTTACGCTTTATATCGAATTGGAGAAAATCGGCCAAACTGAATGGATGAAACAAGTATGAGCGCCAGCGGAGATACTTCCGCGCTCGCGCACCGCGATACAAAGGAAGGGCCCGTCCCAAGAGTAATGAATGACTCCGGGCCGGCGGAGTGAAGAGGGGAGAGATGAGAGATACGCGAAAGACCACGAAACTAGGCTATAACGAGCGGCACGCCAAGAGCGGAATTAGTGTCCCGCTGCCGGACATCGAGACCTTCCCGAACCAATATAAGCGATATGAAATTACGATTGAGATCCCCGAGTACACGGCGATTTGTCCCAAAACCAACTTGCCGGATTTCGGAACCATTACACTGTACTACATGCCTGATAAAGAATGTCTTGAACTCAAGTCTCTCAAAATGTACATCCACGCCTACCGTAATCTCGGCATCTTCTATGAAAATGCCGTGAACAGAATCCTGCAAGATATCGTCAAGGCCTGCCGTCCCGTATGGGCCACGGTCACCGGCACCTTCACTGCGCGCGGCGGGCTGTCGAGTAAGATTGAGGCTCGGTATCCTTAATTCCGTTACTCATCACCGGTCATCGGCATTCGAAAACAACTGTCAGCCCACCGTTTCTCTTTTCTGAATGACAGATGACCGTTGACATTTTTTATTATGGCGACTTATGCAATCGGCGATGTGCAGGGATGCCACGATGCCCTGCAACGTCTTCTGGATCATATCCGATTTGACCCAAGCGGCGACCGTCTGTGGTTCGTTGGGGATTTAGTCAATCGCGGGCCAGATTCCCTCGGTGTGCTTCGCTACATCCGTTCGCTCGGTCCGTCCGCGCGCATCGTGCTCGGCAACCACGACCTCTTTCTCCTTGCAGCTTCGGAAGGGGTAGTGGCGCTTCGCCCCAAAGATACGATCGACGACGTATTGAAAGCCCACGACCGGTTGGACTTGATCGATTGGCTTCGGCACCAACCTCTGCACCATCGCGAAGGACCGTTCTTCATGGTCCATGCGGGGCTACTCCCCCAATGGACAACGCTCGACGCCGCTCAATTGGCAAGCGAGGTCGAAACCGCACTCCGAGGGGAGAACTTTCGATCGTTCCTGCACTCACTCTTTCATGAGCCTGTGATCACGTGGAGCCCCCTCCTTACCGGCGCTCCACGGTTGGTCTCTATCACCCGTGTGCTGACCGGACTTCGTACCTGCACCTTGGCCGGCGACACCTCGAACTTTTCAGGTCCGCCGGAAGAGACACCACCGGGGCATTTTCCTTGGTTCCGTATTCCCACTCGCCGCAGTGTCAGTGCGACAGTCATCACCGGGCATTGGGCGGCGCTCGGGCTTCACATCGAGCCTAATCTGCTGGCCCTCGACAGCGGCTGTGTATGGGGACGGCAACTGACAGGCATTCGATTGGAAGACAGGCAAGTGTTTCAAATGAACTGCTTAGGTGCGCCACGCAACGCGTAGGCTCACGTAGATGTTCTAGACCCCCAATACAAGACGAAGCGGCGGTACTTCCTCTCCAATCCCGAACGAAAGCTCTTCCTTCACTGACTCCGGGTCCACATAGGTTCCAAACAAGTGATCCCAAACGGTAAACAACGCCGCAAGATTCGCCATGTAATGTTCCGGCTTATCACTGTGATGAATATGGTGGTAGCGTGGCGTCACGATCAGCCATTCGAGCCAGTTGGAGCGCCACGTAATGTTGACATGCATCCAGTCGTTTTGCAGTTGGTTGAAGACGCCGACCGCGAGTACCATCCAAGTAGGCGAGAGGTCCAAAAATGAATAGGCAAACAGATACGGCAGGTTGACGATGACATCTTGCGGGATCGTCGCGCGAAAGCCCGCGAGCCAATACATGTGGGTAGGCGAATGGTGCCACTTATGAATGCGCCAGACGTGTTTTGTATGCATGAGCCGATGAATCCAGTAGTGCCCGAAATCTGCGATCAGAAGGTAGCAGAGCAGACGAAGCAGCAACGGCATCTCGTGAATGACCTGTGGCAAATGCGGACGGACGGCGATGAGCCCATCGATATACTCGGCGATCGGGACCATGCCGAACCAATAGACCGAGATCAGCAGGATATCCCGCCCGACGAGTTTACGATAGGGAACCACGCGCGCCGGCCGGAGCATTTCAAGGGTAGTCAGGCAGAACAGACGCAAGAGGAAAATAAGCGGGAAGATCAGATCGTGATCAAGAACGAACTGCCGCACTTCCCGGCTCAGCAACCAGTCGATCCACTCCATCGCGCCTATCCACCTGTAAATCGGAAGGCTGGACTCTATCAAACAGGCTCAACCCTGTCTCCCCCCTCTTTTGGACAGGGGATAGGTTCCGGCAATCGCGTGGAAATAAGAAACGAGGAGATCTCTTAGGAAAGACCTAGTGGTAACTTTCTGAATCCGAAGGAAATTTTCCCTGTTCCACTTCTTCTTTATAACGAGTCAACGCTTGGAGAGTGTCGGTTTTGAGATGAGCGTAGGTTTTCACGAATTTCGGGATGAACGCATCGAAAAGTCCGAGGAGATCATAGAGCACGAGCACTTGGCCATCACAGTGTGGTCCCGCCCCAATCCCGATAGTGGAGATTGATAGGGTGTGCGAGATCTTTCGGGCCAAATCAGCGGGTATCGCTTCCAATACAAGGGCGAACGCTCCGGCAGCTTCGATGGCCTTTGCGTCCTGAAGTAATCGGGAAGCGTGATCATCGGCTTTGCCTTGGACCTTGTATCCGCCCAACGCATAGACTGATTGTGGTGTCATGCCCAGATGACCCATGACAGGAATGCCAACGCTCGTCATGGCTTTGATTCGATCTGCCATCACGGCTCCTCCCTCGAGCTTCACGGCAGCTGCACCCGCTTGCAGCAATCGTCCCGCATTGCGCAAAGCCTCCTCTGTACTGATTTGATAGGACATAAACGGCATATCCGCGATCACCAACGCCCGCTGCACCACACCGGCGACCAGCTTGGTGTGATACAGCATGTCGTCCATCGTCACCGTCAGTGTATTGGGTTTTCCTTGCACCACCATACCCAGCGAATCCCCCACCAGGATCACTCGAATCCCCGCTTGCTCGACCATACGCGCGAACAGCGCATCATAGGCCGTCACGACGGCGAGTTTCTTCCTGTCTCGTTTGAACTGTTGGAAATCGAGGATCGTCATCAGTTCAATTCCGCTTTCGTGATGATCTCGGGCAACCGGTGCGTGGCCTTGATCGCCATGATATGAACGCCGTCGCAGTGCGGTCGAACCGCCTTGATCGTCCGTACGGCAATGTCCACTCCCACGTCTTCCGCCTTCTCACCGGCCGCTTTGAGCTCGTCGATCATCTCTTTCGGCACCGACATGCCGGGAATGTTGGCGTTCATGAATTCCGCCATCTTTGCATTGCGCAGCAACAAGATGCCCGCCAAGACCTTCACTCGGAACGGCCGCACGTGCTTCATGAAACTGGCAAAGACTTCGGGATTATAGACCGCCTGGGTCTGAAAAAATTGGGCGCCGGCTTTCACCTTTACTTCGAACTTCGCCAGCACCGGCCCGACCAGATCAGCCTCAGGAGTCACAGCCGCGCCGATCGTGAACGCTGTGAGGCCGTCGAGTTTGTTGCCTGCCATGTCCTTCCCGTTGTTCAACCCGCGCACGAGTTGCATCACCTGAACGGAATCGAGGTCATACACCGGCTTGGCCTCCTTATGATCACCGACCGTCGGATAATCGCCGGTGAGGCACAGAATATTGCGGATCCCGAGCATATGCGCCCCCATCAGATCCGACTGCATGGCGATCCGGTTGCGATCACGACACGTCAACTGCATCACGGGATCGTGCCCCAACTCATACAGCAGTCGGCAAACCGGGAGTGAGCCGGCACGAACCACGGCGGCGGTATTGTCGGTGACATTCACTCCGTGCACACGACCGACAAGTTGTTTGGCGCTCTCGAGAACGGGCGCGATATTGGTGCCCTTGGGAGGGTTATACTCGACCGTGATTGCAAACACCCCTCGGTTGAGCACATCTATTAGACGCTGCGGCTCTCGGCTCATATATCGCCCTTCATGGCATTCCCGCCGCCCTCTTGGCGGACTCCACCGTATTTTCCAGCAGCATGGCGATGGTCATCGGTCCGACTCCGCCGGGAACCGGGCTGATCCAGCCGGCTTTTTGGCTGACCGGATCAAAGTCGACGTCGCCGCACAACTTGCCTTCAGGAGTCTTGTTTGTCCCCACGTCGATGACGACCGCGCCTTCTCGCACCATGTCGGCCGTCACGAACTTCGCTTTTCCGATCGCGACGAGAAGCAGCTCCGCCTCGCGGCACACCGCGGGAAGATCTCTGGTCTTTGAATGACAAATCGTGACCGTCGCATTTCTCTGAAGAAGCATAAGCGCCAGCGGCTTTCCGACGATATTGCTCCGCCCCACCACAACTGCCCGCTTGCCTTCTATCGTCACGCCGGTCGACTCGATCATCTTAATGACACCCTTGGGAGTGCACGCTTCGAAAACAGGATGTCCCTCCACCAGCCGGCCGAAGTTGTAGGGATGAAACCCGTCTGCATCCTTGAGCGGCGAAACGGCTTCCAGGATGACCTTGCTGTCGATGTGTTTCGGCAGCGGGAGCTGAACCAGAATTCCATGAATGCGGGGGTCAGTGTTTTTCTTGTCGATCAGCGCCAATAACTCCGCCTGCGTCGTGTTCGCGGAGAGTTTATGATCGTCGACATAGATCCCAGCCAATTCGCAGGCCTTTTGCTTGTTCCGAACGTATACATGCGAGGCGGGATCGTCACCTACTAAAATGGTCGCCAGGCCCGGTTTAATCGACTTCTTGGCGAGCAGTTCCGCCGATGCTGCCGCCAGACCATCACGAACCCGTTGCGCGAGCGCTTTTCCATCAATCAGTTGTGCAGCCACGATCCTCCTCCCTATGACGAGTCGATCAGATAAACCGCCGCAACTTAACAGGGGAATTTTATGCAAGTCAACGCTCTGTCACGCTTGACTGCTTGCGCTTACTCGCTTGTCCTTCTTGACAGCCTCTTCTTCCCTTGGCTACGATGATTCTCGCCCATAATCTGAGCACCCACCTTGCACCGAAACTTTTATCACCAATCCTTGTTGCTTTCAGCGCTCGTCCTCAGCCTGACGTTGCCGGGAGAAGCCGCACAGATTACCGGCCTGGAATCTCCCAACAGCTTTGTCGGCGACCCGTTCGGAAAAGAATATTTCATTTCCAACATCAACGGAGAACCGGAGGCTCGCGACAACAACGGCTTTATCACGAAGTTGAATACCGATGGGAAGATCGTCCATCTCAAGTTCATCCAAGGGGGCGTAGGAGACGTGCTATTGCATGCTCCGAAAGGGATGGCCTTGGTAGGGCCGATTCTTTACATCGCAGATCTTGATCAACTGAAAGCGTTCGATAAGACATCGGGCAAATTCATCGCCGCTGTCTCGTTCCCGACATTACCCCCTATGCGAATATCGCTAACAGACGTGGCGGCCTCGCCGGACGGTATGCTGTACGTTTCAGACCAGGGGGCGAACTCCATTTACCGGATCGATCCGTCTGCCAATTATCGAGTCGACCTTTTGATCCATGATGAACGTCTCGCAGGACCAGCCGGAATCGCGATTCATCCCAGGACGAATCATCTCATCATCGTGAGCTGGCAAAAAGGGAAGATTCTAGAAATGACTCCCGGCGGACAACTGACCGAGCTGGAATCGAATGGGTTTTTTACCGGTCGCTTCCAAAACCTGAGCGGAGTGGATTTCGACCAATGGGGTAACATGTACGTATCAGACCTCACTAAGGGCAAGATTTGGCGCATGACTCGAGATCATCGATTCCAAGTCATCGCCGAGTATCTCCCCGCTCCGGCAGATATCGGTATCGATCGGGTGAATAATTTGATATTGGTTCCTTACCACTATGTGCATGCCGCTGAAATGAACGGGTTGGAAACCCCGTCCTCGGCGAAGTCCAAGGGTGAGAAGCGCACACTAGCCGATTACGGATTCATCCCTCCGCCTCCGAAACCCGGGCCGGAAGGAACGAAGAAATGACCTCGTGCGCTTATTGTCACCATAGAAAGGGCAAGCGCCCGTGCCCCGCTCTCGGAGGATTGATTTGCAGTCCCTGCTGCGGAGCGCACCGCATGACACGGATCTCGTGCCCGAATGATTGTGTCTATCTTGACAGCGGTAGCGATTACCAGCAGCAACGGCTCGGCGAGCAATTCTCGCCGCTCCGCCGAACCTTTTATCAAGAGTTAGAAGAAGTCGGTGGACAGAAAGCCGCCGCATTGTGGAATCTGATCGAAGTGGTCACGTTCAGCTACTTTGAAGGGCGCCGGGACGGACAGGATGCCGAGGTTGTTGCGGCGCTTCAGGCCCTCCGACGTACGCTCAGCCCGTTACATGTCCCCTCTGCTCCGATGCCGGTGTTCGCTGAGCACCTAAGGAAGGAGTATGAGTCGTTCAAGAAGCACGACCCTGAGCAGATCGTCGATTCATCGAACGCGCCGGCAATCTTGGACCGCATCGTTCAGCTGGTTTCGAATTTTTCCGGGAAAGACTTTCAGTCGAGCCGGTTTCTCGGAGGACTCCTCGGTTATGTGAAGACTTACCACCCGCAGATCGCGGAACACCTCAAGAAGAAGCGTGAGCCCGGGCATATCCTTCTTCCCGGACAGTCCTTCGCGTCCCCGCCTGCAGCCGATGTGCACACGCACGGTCCCGAGTGTAAGCACCATCACCGCTAGATGAGAAGAAAGACGGTTTAGGTACGGTAAAGAGGATGGGAGCGACCAGACAATACTTGGACTTCAACGCGATCATTCCCGTGCAGAGGGCCGTCCGTTATTCTACGACGGTGACCGTCATCTCTACTCGCTCTTTAGGATTATCCCGCTCGTCGCGCGCCAAGTTGACGATTTTGTCGGCTACACCGATTCCCTTCGTCACTTCGCCGAACACGGAGTACTTGCCGTCTAAGAATCGCGAGTCTTCCACGACGATGAAAAACTGGGAGCCGGCTGAATCCGGATCGGCTGCTCTGGCCATAGACACAATGCCGCGCTTGTGTGGGATTGGGTTATTGCCGCCAAATTCCGCCTTGACGGTATGGCCCGGTCCGCCCTGCCCATAGATGTCCTTTTTAAGTGAATCCTTCGTATTGGGATCCCCGCCTTGAATCATGAAACCGGGAATGACGCGATGAAAAATGGTTCCGTTGTAAAACCCGGACTTTGCGAGTTTAATAAAATTCTCCACATGTTTGGGTGCGACATCCGGATAGAACTTCATCTCGATATCGCCGAACTTAGTCTTGATGATCGCCTTCGGCCCTGTTGGTGTTTCAGCCTTTGAAACCGGCGCCTTGTCGGCCGCGACAACCGCCTCGCCTCCTGAAACCGACAGAGCCACCCCGACCAACATCCCCATGAGCATCCGCCGCCCGACTCGCTTGAGCATCACCGACCTCCCCTGGTTTTCCATGACAATGTCCTGCTATTTTAGCATGGATTCCTCACCGTTCAGCGCGCTCCAGCGCTTGCTGCGCCGCCTCCTGTTCCGCTTCCTTTTTGCTGTGTCCGTGACCGACTCCAAACACTCGATCGTTCACCTGCACTTCTACTTCAAATCGCTTGTGGTGATCCGGTCCGGTTTCACGTACGATCACATACCGAGGCAAGGAGTCATACCGTTTTTGACACCATTCCTGGAAGCGAGTCTTGTAATCATCACCTCCCGGTGGTTCCTGCAACACATCGATGTGGCTCAGTTCATCGGTCAGTGCCCGGATAGTGAAGCTTCGACTCGCCTCAAAACCTCCATCAAGATAGACTGCCGCGATGACGGCCTCCAACGCATCAGCCAACAGTGACGCTTTGTCCCGGCCATTCGAAAGCTCTTCGCCTCGACCGAGTTTCAGTCGGGAGCCGAGATCCAATCGTCGGGCGGCATTCGCCAACGGCGTTTCACTCACGAGCTTGGCTTTGAGTTTTGAAAGGGCCCCTTCGCTCAACGCGGGATATCGATTCGCCAGATAATCGCTTATGATGAGGGACAGAACGGCGTCTCCCAAGAACTCTAGCCGCTCATTATGTTTTCGCCCCGAGTCTCGGCGTTCATTGACGTGGGATTTGTGCGTCAACGCCTCCGTCAAGAGGCTCGGGTTCGTGAATCGATAGTTCGATATGGCGGGAGAAGGATCGGCTGAAGAAGCCGGCGTCATCGTGACACGCGCATTACGCGTCCAGCGTCTTGAAGATCAAACAGGCATTCACTCCGCCGAATCCAAAGGAATTCGACAACGCCGCTTTGATAGGGGCCAGTCGGGCCTTATTGGGAACATAGTCTAAATCGCAAGCCGGATCCGGATTGTCGAGATTGATCGTGGGCGGGAGAACCCCGTGAAACAGCGCCAGCAGACTGAAGACCGCTTCGATCCCGCCTGCGGCTCCCAATAAATGCCCGGTCATGGACTTGGTCGAGCTCACGGGAATTCGATAGGCCTGGTCCCCGAACACCTGTTTGATCGCTCGAGTCTCAATGGCATCGGCCATCGTCGACGTGCCATGCGCATTGATATACCCGATTTGATGTGGATTGATTCCGGCGTCCTGAAGGGCTAATTCCATGCAACGCACGGCCCCTTCACCCGCTTCAGGCGGTGCCGTAATATGGTACGCGTCACTGTTCATCCCATATCCGATGATCTCGCCGTAAATTCTCACCCCGCGCCGACGGGCGTGTTCCAACTCCTCGATCACCACGACCCCCGCGCCCTCGCCCAGCACAAATCCATCTCGGTCCTTGTCGAACGGACGGCTCGCCTTCGTTGGTTCGTCGTTTCGGAACGACAAGGCCTTGGCTGCAGCGAAGCCCGCCACGCCCAACGGAGTGACCGCCGCCTCGGCTCCACCGGCCACCATGACATCGGCATCACCTCGTTGAATCAGGCGGTACGCATCCCCGATGCAATGATTGCCCGTGGCGCAAGCCGTCACCGCACAAGAGTTGGGACCCTTGGCTCCGATCCGAATCGCCACTTGCCCGGACGCCAGATTGATGATGGTCATGGGGATGAAAAACGGCGACACCCGGCCCGGTCCCTTGCCTTTGAGCACGTCATGGTAATGTTCGATCGCTCCGAGCCCGCCGATCCCCGAACCGATGTACACGCCGACCTTCGTCGCCTCCTCCGGCGTTATTTTTAAACCGGCATCATCCACCGCCAACTGGGCGGCGCCCACAGCGTAGTGGATGAATGTATCCATCTTCTTGATCTCTTTTTTTTCGATGAACTGAGCGGGGTCAAAATCTTTCACCTCCCCCGCAATTTGGGCATCATACCCCGTCGGATCAAATCTGGTGATTCGGCCTATTCCGGACTCACCGGCGCAGATGGCCTTCCAAGTCTTTTCGACACCCGTGCCCAACGGTGTTACCAACCCAAGACCGGTGACCACAACGCGCCGTACCGTATGATCAGATTTTTCCGACGGCATGCCTAGGACTTTTCCTTGATGTAGTCCAGCGCCTTTCCCACGGTGAGAATCTTCTCCGCATCCTCATCCGGAATTTCGATCGAGAATTCTTCCTCCAGCGCCATGACAAGCTCGACGGTATCGAGCGAATCAGCCCCAAGATCCTCGACGAAGGAGGCCTCGGGCGTCACCTCATCCTCTTCTACACCGAGTTGCTCAGCAATAATCTTCTTGACTCGCTCTTCAACAGTTGCCATCGCTATGACTACCTCCTTCCCCGTATGACTCCCACTGCACCGCCACAGGGGGATCCGTGACGGCCGTACATCCACACATTCGACGCCCTTATACCATCAACATCCCGCCGTTCACGTGCAAGACATGGCCGGTGATGTAGGCCGCTTCCTCGGACACCAAAAAACGCACGGCTGCCGCAACATCCGCCGGAGTACCCAACCGCCCCAACGGGATTTGTTTCATCAACGTGTCTTTCACCTCAGCCGGTAATCCATGGGTCATAGCCGTATCGATAAAACCGGGCGCCACCGCATTGACCGTGACATTGCGGCTCGCATATTCGCGGCCGACGGTTTTCGTGAACCCGATGACCGCCGCCTTAGAAGCCGAGTAATTCGCTTGACCCGCGTTTCCTATGACTCCCACGATGGAGGCAATGTTGACGACGCGACCGTACCGCTGCTTGGTCATCGGCTGCAAGACCGCCTTCGTGCAATTGAACGTCCCGTTCAGGTTGATCTGAAGCACCAGATTCCAATCGTCTTCCTTCATCCGCAGCAACAAGCCGTCACGAGTGATGCCGGCATTGTTGACGAGGATATCCACTTTCCCCCAGGCCTTCAGGACTTGCTCGACCATCGCCTTGGTGTCATTGGCATCAGCGACGTTGACTTTTATGTTCAGCGCCTTCCGCCCCAGCTTCTCGACGGAGCCGACCGTTTCCGTAGAACGGCCGGGGTCGAGATCGGCCACGGCAATGTCGGCCCCCGCTTGCGCAAGACATTCGGCAATGGCCCGACCGATGCCTTGTGCCGCACCGGTCACGATGGCTGTTTTTCCTTGTAGTGACATTTCGGCCTTTCGAACAATACGTTAACAGGCTGACAGGGAGTTCGTCATCTGGTTTTCTTTGCGGACCGTCTGACCTCAGCGGACCGCCTTCAGTGTCGCGTCCAGCGACTTCGGATCGTGCACATTCAACAGTGTCGCCCCGGGCAAAATACGCTTGATCAAGCCGGTCAACACCGTACCGGGGCCGATTTCCACAAATGTCGTGGCCCCCATTCGGTTCATGGTATGCACGGTATCCTCCCATAGCACGGAGGAGGGGAGCTGACGAACCAATGACGTCTGGATCTCGTCTGCCCGGCTGATCGCTTTGGCTTCGGCATTATTCACGAGAGGGACCCTCAGATCCGACCATCGAACGACGGCAAGGTCCTTGGCCAATCGATCGGCCGCCGGCTGCATCAACGGAGTATGAACCGGCACACTGACCGGTAATGGAATCGCCTTTTTACACCCCTGTGTTTTGGCTAATTCGATGGCCCGATCCACCGCCGCCTTCTCACCGGCAACAACCACTTGCCCCGGCGAGTTGAAATTCGCCGCCGCGACGATTCCGACGGAGGACGCCTTACGGCAGACTTCTTTGACAGCCTCGGTCGTCATGCCCAGCAGAGCCGCCACGAGACCGGTTCCCACGGCCACGGCTTCGGACATGTAGCGCCCTCGTTTCTGAACCAGGCCGACTGCATCACGAAACGATACCCCGCCTGCCGCAACCAGCGCCGAATACTCACCCAAACTATGGCCCGCCACCGCAACCGACTTGATTCCGACCGGCTCAAACAGTTTCAAGGCGGCCACACTACTCACGAGCAAGGCCGGCTGGGTGAATTCCGTTCGATTGAGTCGCTCAGCCGGCCCGGTGAAGCATAACTCCGCGACATCATACCCCAGGACCGCAGAGGCCTCAGCATAGACGGATTTCAACGAGGGATGGGCGTCATAGAGCGCCTTCCCCATCCCGATTGACTGAGAACCCTGCCCAGGGAATACAAGCCCGATTCCTTGCGTCATGGGGCGTTAGATATCTTCGAAACCCTGAGTAAAGTCAACGGGAAAAGTTTAGTTCCTGTAATCGGTGCGGCAGAAAGGACCCCATCGGAATGGGCTGGGCTCCCGATCTGGCGGATCTCTACCATCGAATGACCGCAGAGGCCCAGGTTAATCCAGCCCCAAACGCCCCGAGCATCACCAACGAACCATCCTTAATACGCCCTTCGCGAACCGCTTCATCTAAAGCAATCGGGATGGAGGCGGCGGAAGTATTCCCGTACCGATCGAGGTTCAAGAGCACCTTTTCGACCGGGAGGCCCAGCCGCTCGATCACCGCCTTCAGGATTCGCACATTGGCTTGGTGCGGCACATACAGATCCACATCCTCCACCCGGAGATCATTTGCGGAAAGCGCGGCGCGAGCAATCTCTTCCAATGTGCGTACCGCGACTTTAAACGTCTCGTTCCCCTTCATCTTGATATACTGCAGTCGTTCGGTGAGCACCTTTTCAGACGGTGGCGTCCGCGACCCTCCTCCCGGTACCATGATCAGTTCGCTGAGCGTGCCGTCGGAACCAAGATGGGTAGACAAAATCCCCCGCTCTCCACCGCTTGCACCCACGACGACTGCACCAGCCCCATCCCCGAACAGCACGCATGTATTCCGGTCGGTCCAATCGGTAAGAGCGGACATCACTTCCGATCCGATAACCAGGACATGGCGCATCCCGCTTTTCACATAGGCATCGGCCACTGAAAGCGCGTAGACAAATCCGCAGCAGGCGGCCGAAAGATCGCACGCTGCGGCTTTGGTCGCGCCGAGCTGATGCTGGACGAGGCAGGCGGTTGCAGGAAGGGGATAATCCCCGGTACAGGTGGCGACCAGAATCAGGTCGAGATCGGTTGCCGCCAGACCGGCCGCAGCCAGCGCGCGCCTCCCGGCCTGAACCGCCAAATCCGAACAGGCTTCCCCGGCGGCTGCGATGCGCCGCTCGCGAATGCCCGTCCGTTCTCGAATCCATTCGTCGGAGGTGGCGACCATCCGTTCCAGATCCTCATTCGTCAGGATCCGGGCAGGCGCGTAGGAGCCGGTGCCGACAATACAAGCCTTCATGTCTCCAGTTCCATCGGTGGACGGGAACGGCTCTCCTCAATATCTCGTTGGATCAACTCCCGCACGCCGCCCTCCGCCATGCCCTTCGCTCGCCGGATCGCGTTCTTAATGGCCTTGGCCGACGATCGACCATGGCAGATCATCGTGATCCCGTTGACGCCCAACAGCGGGGCCCCGCCGAATTCGGCATAGTCGATTTTTCGCTTCAGATTCATGAGAGGCCCGGCAATCAAGGGATAGGCGAGTCGGCCCAGAAAGTGGCCCGAGATTTCCTTCAGCAGGAGCCGCTTGATCATCTCTGCCACACCTTCGGAAATCTTGAGCGCCACGTTTCCGATGAACCCGTCGCAGACGACGATATCGGCGATCCCGCTGTACACATCGCGCCCTTCGACGTTCCCGACAAAGTTCATCGAGCTGCCTTTAAGGAGCTTGAACGCCTCCTTGGTGACTTCGTTGCCCTTGCTGTCTTCCTCGCCGATGCTCAAAAGGCCGACACGGGGATTCGGTTTCCCCAGCAAATGCTTCCCGTATTCATGGCCCATCAAGGCGAATTGCTCGAGATGTTCGGCGGTGCAGTCGACGTTAGCTCCCACGTCGAGCATGATCGCTTCACCGCTCAACGTCGGCAAGCTGGTGGCAATTGCCGGCCGCTCCACCCCCTTTATCAGCCCTAACACGAAGAACGACGCCACCATGCTCGCGCCCGTGTTGCCCGGGCTCACGACTGCGTCGGCATGGCCGTTCTTGACCAATTCTGTGGCAACCCAAATTGACGAATCCCGCTTCTTCCGAGCGACAGCGGCAGGCGACTCATGCATTTCGACGACCTGCGAAGCATGCCGGATGGTGAGGCGAGAATCATGACTCGACTGGCGCTCACATTCCTGTTTCAGGGTGGACTCGTCGCCGACGAGAATCACCTCGACGTCATACGCTTTCACGGCCTGAAGCGCGCCCTCGACACATGGCGCGGGGCCATGATCCCCCCCCACGGCGTCGAGCGCGACCCTCATGCGAGACGGTGTACTCACGGATGGCGTTGGAAAGACTGGCTGAACACGCGTCGCCCCCTGGGCTTACGTCCGACGTGCCGGGAAACTCGCGCAATGGACCGACTCGGACAAGTTGCTCACGCCTCTTCGACCTGGATGACCGCCTTGCCCTTATAGGTGCCGCAGTTCAAACAGGTATAATGCGGCAACTTGAACTCGTGGCACTGGGGACACACCGCCATCCCCGGGGGGGTCATACGCAGCTTTTGGGTACGGCGCTTATCGCGTCTCGCCCGTGAATGTTTATGTTTGGGATTGGGCATGATGACTCCTTTTCCTGTCCGATGAGGACCGCCATTCAGCGCTCACCGGGGTCCTTCAGCTTGTCTTTCATGATCCGTAACACCTGAAATGGGCTTCCCGTCGGCTCTTCACCGCAACGACATGGGCCTTCATTCAAATTTTTCCCGCAACGGGCACAGAGACCGAGACAGTCGTCCGAACACAGCGGGTGCATGGGAGAAGCAAGAATCAATTGTTCCCTCAGCATCGGCGCCAATTCCAGATGATCACCCGCAAAGTAATAGAGATCGTCGTTCTGCTCTTCCGGCGCCACCTCGCCCGGAGTCGTCGATTTTCTATTCCGTGGATCAGTTCGCTTTGCGGCAGTCGCTCCTTTTGCTTCTCGCTCATAGGCTACACGCAATGAAAACGCCAGCGGATCGTCAAAGTCTTTGAGGCACCGCACACACTGCCTGACCGCTGTTCCTTCCACGACGCCGGTCACATAGATGGTACGTTCGATCGCGCGGACATCCAGTCCCACCGACAGGGTTCCGCGGATGGACACATCCGTATCCGTCAGTCCCAATTCGTCTCGAGTCAGGTCTCCCGACAACGAAACACCCTCTGCCGTGATGTCCGCGATTTTCGGCGTCAATACATCCATGGTCATCCTCAGCAGCGTACCGCTGCCCACCCGGGCGGCATCGAGTTCACCGATCACGTTCGTTATCGCTCCTCGGCAAAGCTGATGATGGCGATATGCCGAGCCCGCTTGACGGCCACCGTCAGTTCACGCTGATGGCGCATGCAGTTCCCGGAGATACGGCGCGGAACGATCCTCCCCCGCTCCGTCAAAAAATTCCGAAGAAGCCCGGCATCTTTAAAGTCGATCGGCGCCTTTTCCAGGCAGAATCTGCAGGGACGTCTTCGCTGGAATAACCGCCCCCCGCCACGTTCGTTATCGCTTCGGTCCATGACTGTCTCCTCCTAATACTGTGCCGTTAACCCTCTTCGCCGATGTCATAGCCGGGGTCGTCGTGCATCGGAGGTTCCGCCCCCCCCCCGCCGTCTTGACGCTTGGGCATGAACGTCACGGTCTGCGCGACCACTTCATGTTTACTGCGCTTTTGACCGTCCTCAGTCTCCCATCGACGCTGCTGCAATCGACCTTCGATGATGGCCCCATTGCCTTTACTGAGATACTGGCCGCAATGTTCCGCCTGTCTGCCGAACACCACGATATCGACAAAACAGACTTCTTCCTTCAGGTCTTCACCTTGTTTAAACCGACGGCTCACCGCCAAGCCGAAACTCGCCACCGGCGTCCCGCTCGGCGTATACCGGAGCTCAGGATTACGGGTGAGGTTCCCCATCAGTATGACTTTGTTAAACCCGGCCACCGTCCGACTCCTGTGTCGAGGCTTCTACCGGCCGCCGCTCCATCAAGGGCTTCTCGTGATGGACCGTCAAAAACTTGATGATGTTGTCTTCCAATCGATACGCCCGTTCGAGCTCACCCACCGTGTTGTTCGGCGCCTTAAAGTAGAAATAGGCGTAGGTGCCCTTCCGCTCGCGGCGCACCTCATAGGCGAGCTTTTTCTTTCCCAAATTTTCGGCTTTTATGAATTGCGCGCCGGTCTTGTCGGCGACGTTTTTCATCTTGTCGATGAGCGCCTTGGTCTCCTCGTCGGAAACGGACGGACGAATGATAAACAGAGACTCGTAGAGTTCCATGCAGCGATCCTCCTGGACAAAGGCCCCCGAAC
>CAYXKP010000075.1:19853-20385 GCA_964465695.1 uncultured Nitrospira sp. | reverse complement strand
ACTCCCGGAAGTCGCGTCATCTCATGCCTTATGTTGTATATGATAACCATATACGCGATGACGCTGAGCTGTCAATCACACACTGGCAAGTCGTCCAGTAAGGAGTGACGGCCTGGCCGAGTAGGAGTGTCCGGCTTGCAATCCAAGAATGCACCGACAACACCCTCTTCAAAGACGCCCTGCTCAAGTACTTCGACGGTAAGCCCGACTAAATGACCCTCGACATTCTGGCGCAGCAATTGTCTTAGAGCAGATACAGGTGGAGGCACCATTCGGGCAGGTGAGCATTCGCTTGCTCTGCGCACAACATTCTTACCACACAACCATGAGTGTGCCGTTCCTATCGTGCACGTTCTAAGTGAAAAGGGATCTGGCTACTCCCTCTTCCCTCCGGATAGCTACTTGATTTTACGCCTAGTGAGGCATAGCCTATGCCCTAGTCGAACGACTTAACGGACATCTATGGCGAAAGTTACTCAATTCAAAATCGAGTTAGACCAAGAGGAAGATGGTCGCTGGATCGGCGAGGTGC